>JAWLAO010000004.1 GCA_041395445.1 Gammaproteobacteria bacterium
TGGAGTTTGAGGTGTAGCAGGGTAAGCTGGTATCGATACTAAAATATCAGTAGCTGGTCTATAGTCTGTATTAAAAGTCCAACTCTCAAGAACCGGATATTGGCTCCCAAAAAAACCAGAATAATAGGATTCGTTATCAATTAATGGGATAGAATTGACAGAGAAACACAGTAAGTATTCTGCCCTTCGTGGTCTCGGTGGTCTGGTAATTAATTGTGGATCAGGCACCTGTTCCTCTCTGTCAAATAGTGCTGTTGTTATCACCTCACATTCAGGAAAAATAGTGTTGTTATTTTGTTCATAAGTATATACATTGTCACCAGTGCCTGCAAATGGAGGAATAGGAAAAGGACTTTGACCTATATACAGCTCATCAACAAAATACTGCCTTGTTGGGAATGCAATTAACCACTCTGTTTCTGCATTGATACTATCAGTTAACACAAACTCGGTCATTATCTCTGACTTCATCAAAACAGAGCTGACAGACTCATATCCGGTGTCCCACTGTAACTCCAGGCTGTTACCTTGTTCGGTAGTAATAATTGATGATAACTTGCTGTCACTCAATGCAGGAGAATCATTGTCCGCTGAAAAGTGCAGGATGACATCAGAAAAATCCTTCAATGCAGTAACCGGTTCTGAAATGGCCACCCCATTGAGAACATTGATTAACTCCATGCTTCCGGTAATTCCACCTGATGGTGGTAATAAGTCAGTCTGTGAATCATTATCCCAGTAGCCACCGGACTCCCAGGCTTGTTGCAGGAGATTGCAATTCCCCTGAGGTTGTTCATCATTAAATACCGTTGCCAAAGCACTGTCACCGGTAAGTTCACCCATTTCAATGACTTCCATAAATCCTTCATACATACGGAACAAGTCATATCCATAGTCCTCATCAAAATTATCATCATAAAAATGAAGATTATCACCAGCCAACTGCGGAACTGTACAAGAATCATCCGCATTAATCATCTTAGTGACAAAACCATCCTCTTCACCACTTTTATAAAGACCGCCAACCCAAACATCATAAGGTCCCAGATAAAGATTATAGGCATAGACCTCTCTTCCATTGGCAGCTTCTCGAAATCGAACCCGCAACGCCTTGGAGTTTTCGGTTGTATTGATAATGGTAATTAAGGTGTTATAGTTATTGTTGACTGTATAATAGGGAAATATCAACACTTCACCGGAACCATCATTACTCAAATGAACTGCCTGAGTATTTAAGCCAATAAATAGTAACAATATTGTTAAAACTGTTTTTTTCACAACGCCCTCGCGTATGGGTTAATAGTCAAAATATTCAAACTTTAGACGCTCTTGATAGGGATATTATCAAAACAACTGTTAATCTTTCATAAAAAAGATTGGAAAAACCAAAAAAGCCGCTCTGAGCGGCTTTCTGATATTGTGATTGAGATGATTATTTATCTGTCAATTCAATTGCATTGCGGTTTTTCTCAACGGTTTTCAGTCGATTCCTTTAACTTCAGTCAGGCTTTCGATGGTTTGAAATCGCCTGTTCAGTACGATATCAACAATCCTTGACTTTTTTCGCACCAATTCCGTTTAATTCTTCTGCTAAAGATTTAGCATCTGCGGTATTAATGTTTACTGCAAACAAAGATTGACTAAAAAGGACTAAAGAAGTGATTGCTGTTAATAATTTTTTCATAACTTTTCTCCAAAATGTTTAAATTGTATTTTTACCAGTTCACAACATTGCGAAACATGGTGCTCATTTTAGAGATTTGGAAAAATTAAAATATCGGCAAAATGCTTTTTGGTTTTAGGAAAATATTTAAAGTTTTAAGTGGTTTTCCTACAAGGTTTGGTTTGATACTTTTTGCGTGTGCTTCCTCAACTGGTCATTTACCCAAACATTATGCTTGTCAACTATATATTTTGGAGCAAGATAATGGCAGGTAAAGTATTAACAACAAATCAAAAAGAAATCATCTGGAACTATTGGAAACAAGGAATAGCAATGATTGATATAAGCAGGATACTAAACATCCGAACTTCAGTATCGATACTTTTGTTTTATCATGGTGGAATCAAGCCATACAACAGAAGAGAAATACTAATCATTTATCCATTTCTGAACGTGAAGAAATATCACGAGGGCTCGTCAACGGACTAGGTATTCGTGAACTTGCAAGAAATCTGAATCGTTCGCCATCAACCATTTGCAGAGAGATCAAACGTAATGGTGGTACGGCTTAGAATGCAAACTGTTAAAGCTGATAAAATGGCTTACAGGAGAGCAAGACACCCAAAGAATATTTATTTCTCAAGTATAATGAGCTTCAGGAGCTGATAAAAACAAAGCTGAAAGACTACTGGTCACCACAACAAATATCAACATGGTTAAAATTGACATACCCTGATAACCCAAAGATGCAAGTATCACATGAAACAATATACAAAAGTCTTTATATTCAAAGCAGAGGGCTGTTTCCGCAAGAATCAGTCTATCTCAGAAGCGAGCGAAAAACTCGCAGGGCAAAAAATCACAAAGGTGGTTTAGAAGGACAAATTGGATATGGTACTCAATTTCCAAAGACCTACTGAAGTTGAAGACAGAGCGATACCGGGACATAGGAGGAGATTTGATTCAAGGTAGCAGCGCTATGCTGGTTTTATTGCAACAATCGTTGAAAGACAAACCCGATTTGTAGTTCTTGCCAAGGTCACAGGTAAAGGAAAACGGAAACGGTTGTTAAAGCGATATCGAAGCAAATGATGAAGTTTCCAAGGTTATTAAGGAAAAGTCTAACTTGGGACAGGGTTCAGAACTGAAAGCACACAAGAAGTTTAGTATGGCAACCGACATGGATGTATTTTTGTGATCCTCACAGCCCTTGGCAAAGAGGTTCAAATGAAAATACAAACAGATTGCTGAGAGACTTTCAAAACTGACTTGGGAGGTTATACACAAAAGCAATTAAACGATGTTGCTTCTCGTTTAAACAACAGACCCAGAGAAACGCTGCGTTTTCTTTCACCAGCAGTTAAAATGAATGAACTGTTGCAATGACCAGTTGAGGAAGCATGCTCAAAGCTATCTCAAAGAGCACCCAGTATCGACCTGCGGTTTCTTTGGTACTCATAAAATTTGATGCTCAACAAAAACTCGCTGCGCTCAGACATACTTGTTTCGCTAATATCAAATTTACTCGTTCCTCAGCGATGTATAAGGGGGGAATTAATGCTATTTGTTTACAATGTTATATCAACTTGATTATGAATTCAGATATAAAGTTAGTGTGATTTTTTATTATTTGTATTTTTTAATTTCTCTTCTTTCACCAGGTTCAATGTCGAGAATAACAAATATCCCCCTTACATTTCGCTGAGAAGCACAGAAATATTCGGAATCAAGCTTCATACTGTCTGAGCGAAGCGAGTTTATGAAGCGCCGAATATTTCGAGCATCGAAGGAAACCGAAGGCCGAAATGTCGGGGCGTGCTTTCTTTTGGTTACTTTGCTTTACACGAGTAAAGAAAAGTAACATACCCATTTGTTGAATGATTTAAAAAATCACTCCTTGCTTGCGACCCAATCTGAAATTTTATTCTCCAAAACACTCATGGGTACAGCTCCACCAAGCAGGACAACATCATGAAATTCCTTAATGTCGAATTTATCACCTAATTTCTGCATGGCATCATTTCGGAGTTTGACAATTTGAATCATTCCCAGTTTATAACCAAGGGCTTGTCCCGGCCAAACCATATAACGTTCAACTTCAGCGATTGCATCAGACTCAACCACTCCGCCAATTTCCATCATATACTTAATGGCTTGTTCTCTGCTCCATTTCTTGTAATGTAAACCGGTATCGACAACCAGACGAACGGCTCGGAAAAGTTCAGCTTTTAAGCGGCCTAAATCACTGAATGGATCGTTTTTATACAGCCCCATTTCTTTGCCGACCAATTCCGAATACAAAGCCCAGCCTTCGACATAAGCGTTGTAAGGAGCAATTCTTCTCAGCATTGGCAAGTCTCCTTGTTCCAGGTTCAATGCAACCTGCCAGTGATGTCCCGGAATGGCTTCATGGTATGTTAAAGTTTTCATCTCAAATCGTGGGTTGGCCTTTATATCACGCAGATTAATCCAGTAAATTCCCGGCTGGCTTCCATCTAATGGTGGATTCGTGTATTGCCCACCGGGAGCCGATTCTTCTCTGGCTTTAGGAAATTTACGAACCTCAACATCGTATTTAGGACGTGTTGCAAACTGTTCGTCCATCATTGTGGAAATCTCCAGAATGTATTTATTCAAATCGTTTAACAGTTCTGCTCTTCCTGCCTCTGAGTCTTCATAAATAAAGCGGCTATCGTCTAATAATGCCATCATTCTTTCACCAACTGTTCCCTCTGTCATTCCTTGTGCATTAAGAATTTTATCCATCTCCGAGGTGATTCTATCTACCTCCGACAATCCCAAATCGTGAATTTGTTGTGGTGTTAAATCACTGTCTCCCAGCATTTTTATTGCATCAAGATAATACTTGCCACCATTGGGTTGAGCCCAAATTCCTGACTCTTCTTTTGCCATTAATTTCAAGTCATTCAGTTTTGTAACGACTGAATTGAAAGCCGGATAAACTTTGGTTGCAACCAGCATTTCTGCTTTTTTTACCGCTTGAGCTTTTTCCTCATCGCTCATATCACTCACACCTTGTAGTTTTTGAGCAAGTGATGTGACTAAAGGATGATTGGAAGCATCTGTCTCAATAAAACTTTGCATCGCTGAGATTGTTTTATTGACAATCGCTTTTGGTGGAATCCAGTTTTTGTCGGTGTCATATTCCAGTTTTTCCAGAACCTGCTGAACAAAAATATCAAAGTGATCCAATCGTTGCAGATAATCCTGAGCTTGTTTGGAATGGTTTACCTGATGGTTGGCAACCATGATGTTTGGAATATCAATCAACGGGCCATTGATTTGATTAACGATAAACGGCGAAAGTCCCATCCAAACATCAATGTAACCAATATCGAAATCCTCATGTCCGGAAAAATAACGAATGATGTTTTGCATCACGGACTTGTTTTCATCATTATAACTTTCTGCAGAAAGTTGCTGATTGATAGCTCTCAATGAGTCTCTCAGCTTTTTCTCAGCTGCCGGAGAATAATTATCCAATCTGTTTTGATATTCACCACCTGACATTTCTTCCGACAAACCATATTGAGTCGAATTTGATGGTCTGGCACTAAATAAGGCTTTGGTGCTTTCTGAATAGAAGTTTGATAAATCGGTGCTTTCCTGTTTAACATTTCTTTGACAGGCATTTAACATCATGAATGTTATCAAAATCAAAGCTGTATTTGTTTTCATCCGTTTTTTCCTCATAATTTGAACGTACCATTATAAGTATTTTTATTGTCTCTGACAGAGAAATAAGTCTGATAACAAAATATCTCGTGTCAATTTCATAGTGAAAATATTAAGATACAGAAAAGCCATACGTATTATTGAAATGAAAAAAGCACTATTTTGTTTTACATTCTTAACTGCAACACAGTCTGCAATTTCAAGCAGTCAGTTTGAAACTTTTTTTGAGCAAACCAACGGAGCAGAAACAGCCACCTACCAGCAAGTGATTCATTATTATCAGAAACTGAGTCATGAATTTGATACTATTCAAATTCAAACTTTCGGAGAAACGGATTCCGGCAAGCCATTACATCTTGTAATATTTAACAAAGATGGGTTAAAGAAAATCAAGCCCAGACTGATTCGAAAAAGTGTGTTGCTGATTAATAACGGCATTCATCCCGGAGAAAGCGATGGTATTGACGCAACAATGATGTTGTTTCGGGACTTGGCAAGCGGCAAAATTCCTGCTCCTGAAAATGTAATTATTGCAACTATTCCTATTTACAACATCGGTGGAAGCCTCAATCGTAACTCAACCAGCCGAACGAATCAGAATGGACCAAGAGAGTATGGTTTCCGCGGTAATGCCCGTAATTATGATTTAAACCGTGACTTTATTAAATGTGATACGAAGAACTGCAAGGCTTTCACAGAGCTTCTTCATCAATTAAAGCCGGATGTTTTTATTGATAACCATGTCAGCAACGGCGCAGATTATCAATACACGCTCACACATTTATTCACTCAACACAATAAACTTAGAGGCAAAAGTGGAGAATATCTGCAAGAATTTCTGATGCCGGAATTAGAAAAAAAATTGAAACTAAAAAATTGGGATATAACACCTTATGTGAATGTTTTTAATGATGTGCCGGAAAAAGGTTTCAATCAGTTTATGGACTATCCACGTTACTCCACCGGCTATACAACCTTGTTTAATACGCTGGGAATGATGGTCGAAACCCACATGCTTAAACCATACAAACAAAGAGTTGAAGGAACTTATCAGTTGATGCTTTCCATGATTGAAATTATGCAAAAAGAATCTGACAAGATAATTACTCTTCGCCAGGATTTTCATAAAGAAATTTATAACCAAGATTTATATACTCTCAACTGGCAAATTGATGGAGAAAAGTCCTCAATGCTCAACTTCAAAGGATTTGAGGGTGAAATGATTGACAGCAAAGTTACCAATCAGAAAAGATTAAAATATGACAGAACCAAGCCGTTCAACAAAGCGGTGAAATTTCAGAATTATTTTAAACCGGCATTGCAGATTACGATGCCCAAAGCCTATATCATTCCGCAAGGATGGCATAATGTGATTGACTTATTGAAACTAAACAATGTTGCAATGAATACATTAGATATTGATTCCGATTATCAAGTTGAATCTTACCGAATCACCGATTACGAGACCTCCAAGACACCTTATGAAGGTCATTATCCGCATTCAAACACACAAATTTCTAAAACCATAGAACAAAAAACATTCAAGAAAGGTGATTACATTATCGAAGTCAACCAGCCTTCGATTCGCTATATTCTCGAAACTCTCGAGCCACAAGCACCTGATTCATTCTTCAAATGGAACTTCTTCGACACCATCCTGCAACAGAAAGAGCACTTCTCACCTTATGTGTTTGAAGATATTGCCGAACAAATGCTTAAAGACAATCCCGAAATTGCCAAAGAATTCAGGGAAAAGCAAGATACCGACAAAGAATTTGCTGAAAACTGGTACGCTCAACTCGACTGGCTGCACAAACACAGCAAACACTACGAAAAAACCCATATGCTATATCCCGTTTATCGGATTTTGAAATAAACAACTGACAATTCTCTAACTCTACTGTAATATCGATTACACACAATAAATGGAGAATTTATAATATTAAAAATCAAATCTATAGCTATGCTTCTTGCGTTAATTTTTATCACAGCATCATGTTCGGAAGATAGATCCTCTAACAACCTGCAAGATACTGCAAAAACTGAGAACAACGAATTAACAGGCAATAAATTTTTTGATGCCGCCGCAACAAAAATAATGAAACACAACTCCAAAATGGACAGAGTACAAGCAAATTGTGTTGTAAAAACTATGACAGATAGCGGAGAAGTTGGCGTCGGAGAAATCAATCAAATGCGTTTAGCTGACGATGAAATGTCAAAAAACTCCTCCCGACTGAATGCGTCTTATAACCAGGCTAAGGAAAGTTGTAAATAATAAAGCAAATAACAAAAAGCCCCAATATTCAATTAGGGCTTTTAACTTTCTCTTATGAGATTCCCGCCTTCGTGACGAGTTTGTAATTGGAGTACATTCCCAATCTTTGCATTTATCGCTTCAGTAATTCTTTAGATCAAGGCTGGAAGTGGGAGTTTATAATCTATAAATGACCACTTCCAAACGCAGAGATAATGAATTAATGAAGATGATAAATCAAAGATTTACATCATGCCTGGCATTCCGCCCATACCTCCCATACCACCCATTCCGCCCATATCTGGAGCACCGGAATCTTTGGCAGGAGCATCAGCAACCATACATTCTGTGGTAATCATCAAACCAGCAACGGATGCGGCATTTTGTAATGCTGTACGTGTCACTTTAGCAGGGTCGAGGATACCTGCTTTAATCATGTCTACGTATTCGCCTTTTGCTGCATTGTAACCGTAGTTACCTTCACCATTTTTAACATTATTCACTACCACTGAGGCTTCTTCACCACAGTTGTTGACGATTTGGCGTAATGGCTCTTCCATTGTACGTTTGGCAATCGCAATACCAACATTTTGGTCTTCATTATCACCTTTAAGGTCAGCAATTGCTGATAATGCACGAATCAATGCCACTCCACCACCGGGAACAACACCTTCTTCTACAGCAGCACGAGTTGAGTGTAAAGCATCTTCAACACGGTCTTTCTTCTCTTTCATTTCAATTTCAGAAGCTGCACCGACTTTAATCACTGCAACACCACCTGCTAGTTTAGCAACACGTTCTTGCAATTTTTCTTTATCGTAATCGGAAGTCGCTTCATCAATTTGTTTACGAATTTGATTCACTCTGGCTTCGATGGATGAAACATCACCGGCACCGTCAATGATTGTTGTGTTTTCTTTGCTGATTTGAACTCGTTTTGCTGTTCCCAAATCTTCGATTGTCACTTTATCCAAAGATAAACCAACTTCTTCAGAAATAACTGTACCACCAGTTAAAACAGCAATATCTTCCAACATCGCTTTACGTCTGTCACCAAAACCAGGAGCTTTAACCGCTGAAACTTTAACGATTCCACGCAAATTATTTACAACCAAAGTTGCCAATGCTTCACCGTCGATGTCTTCAGCAACAATCAACAATGGTTTGCTGGCTTTAGCAACTGCTTCCAATGTTGGTAACAATTCACGAATGTTAGAAATTTTCTTGTCATGCAACAAAATATAAGGTGCATCCAGTTCGGCTGTCATTGTGTCTTGGTTAGTCACAAAATACGGAGACAAATAACCTCTGTCAAATTGCATACCTTCAACGACGTCCAGTTCATTGGAAAGTCCTGAACCTTCTTCAACAGTAATCACGCCTTCTTTGCCCACTTTATCCATAGCTTCGGCAATGATTTTTCCAACGCTTTCATCAGAGTTTGCTGAAATGGTACCAACCTGTGCAATAGCATTGCTGTCAGTACAAGGAACTGACAAATCTTTAAGTGCTGAAACAGCAGTAGCAACGGCTTTGTCAATCCCACGTTTCAAATCCATTGGGTTCATACCTGCTGCAACGGCTTTTAAGCCTTCACGTACAAATGCTTGAGCTAAAATTGTTGCAGTCGTTGTACCGTCACCGGCAGCATCATTAGTTTGTGATGCCACTTCCTTGACCATTTGTGCACCCATGTTTTCGAATTTATCTTCCAATTCGATTTCTTTTGCAACAGATACACCGTCTTTGGTGATTGTTGGAGCACCAAAACTTTTATCCAAAACAACGTTTCTGCCTTTAGGTCCTAATGTAACTTTAACTGCGTTTGCTAATACATTCACGCCACGAGCCATTTTCGCACGGGCGTCTTCTGAAAATAATACTTCTTTTGCCATTATACTTCTCTTTATCTTTTGTGGATTTATTCAATTACACCAATGATGTCGCTTTCGTTCATGTATAAAAATTCCTCACCGTCTGCTTTGAATTCGGTACCGGAATATTTTCCAAATAATACATGATCGCCAACTTTAACTTGCAAAGCACGAACATCACCATTTTCAAGAACCTTACCATTACCAACGGCTACGATTTCACCTCTTGAAGGTTTTTCTTTAGCAGCATCAGGAATGATAATTCCACCGGCTGATTTGGTTTCTTCAGCCATACGTTTAACAATTACACGGTCGTGTAAAGGACGAATTTTCATTTTTTTCTCCTAAACTAAGGTTTTATTTTAAAATAAATTATAGAACGTCAGTCATATATGGTTTTTTACAGGCTTTTCAAGGCGAAGCGAAAAAAATATTGCCTGTTTTAATACAAACCTATTTTGATCCAAGCAAGAGTCTTTTGGCATTTAGAGCCACAACCAAGGAACTGATTGACATACCTATCGCTGCCATCCATGGTGCGAGATAACCCATAATTGCCAGAGGTGTGACACTGAGATTATAAAATAAAGCCCAAATAATATTTTGGTGAATAATTTTATTAGTTTTATTTCCTGTCAAAATCAGCGATTTGATGCTTGATAAAGAGCTTCCCATAATAATCATATCTGATGCTGCTCTGGCGAGCTGAGTTCCCTGATTAAAACTAATCGAAACATCCGCTTTCGCCAGAACAGGGGCATCATTGATACCATCGCCAACCATAACTGTGGATTGAGATTGCTGTTGACAGGCGTGAATGAGATTTATTTTTTGTTCCGGTGTTTGCTCTGCATAAAACTGAGAAATATCTAAATTAGACGCTGTTTTTGCAACTGATTCTTGCTTATCACCGCTGACAATTGCCAGTTGATAACCTCTGCTTTGCAGATATTTGATTTGATTTTTGCTATCATGACGTAGCTGATTATCTAATTCAAAAGCAGCTATTGGTTGATCATTTTCATACAAATAAACAAGGGTGTTCTGTGTGAGGATTTGATGATTGTTTTTACCACACCACTCTTTATTACCGGCTTTATATTGAATTCCATCAATTTTCGCTATTACACCTTGTCCTGATTTGTTTTCAAAATCAGCAACTTGGATTTTAGGATTGTAATAATCATTAAATGCTGAAGCAATCGGATGTGAACTTTCATGCTCCAGAGCTGCTGTCAATTCTAAAATTTCAGTGTCCGATTTATCACTGAAATTATGGACTTTAACCAATGACATTGTTGGTTCTGTGAGCGTTCCTGTTTTATCGAAGAACCAATTCTTAATTTTTGAAATTTTTGTAATTGCATCCAGATTTCGACTGAGTATTCCTTGTTTCATCAGTTTCACACTCGCTGCCGTCAAAGCCACCGGAGTCGCCAAAGACAATGCGCAAGGGCAGGTTGCCACAAGAACCGATAAAACAATCAACATGGTTTTGTCCGGTGCATAAATACTGTAATAAATTGCGGTCAAAGTTGCGATAATAAGGACAATTGCCACAAACCAGGCTGCAATTTTATCCACCAGCAGTAATGTTTTGGGCTTTTGTAATTGTGCATTTTCAAGCAACTGACTCAATCCTGCCAGAATGGTGTCATCACCGATGGCAGTTGATTTAATCAGAATTTCTCCGTCTGTTAACAGGCTTCCTGCCATCACTTCATCGTCGATTTGCTTAGCAATTGACTTTGATTCACCGGTAATCATGGACTCATCCACTTTTCCATGCCCTGAAATGATTTGCCCATCAATAGCGACAATTTCACCAGCTTTAACTTTTAAAACATCGCCTTTTTTAATTTGCTCAAGGGGCATTAACTCATCAGCATTTCCACTAACCCGCATCACACTCGCAGGAATCATATTGCCCAAGGCTTCATTAGCATTCATTCCCTGATGCCGAACGGTCATCTCAACAAACCGCCCTGCTAACAAGAAAAAGATGAACATCACCATAGAGTCGTAATAAATGGTTTCGCCGTTATTGGTTAGAACATTCCATGTACTGGCGAAATAGGCCAATGACATTGACAAAGCCACCGGCACATCCATGCCGAGATGTTTGTTGCTCAAATCACGAAAAGCATTTTGCAGGAAAGTTTTCCCCGAATAGAAATAAACCAACGTTGCTACCAAAAGGCTGACAAGCACGAAAAAGCGATAGATTTTTTCATCAATTCCGTGATATTCACCGCCGTAAATCGGTACAGATAATGTCATGATAAACATCATACCCAAACCTGCAACGATTAAACGCTTTAATGCACTTCTGCGTTCGGCAATGCTTTGACTATCACTGTTTTTATCCTTGCTGAGTGCCGGTTTATAACCCAAACGATTGATTGCCGATAAAATTTCGCTGAGCTTAATTTTCTCAACATCAAATTCAGCCTGAAGAACTTTTGTGATGGTGTTTAGTCGCACATCCGATATGCCAATCAATCCTCTTAGATGTTTATCAATCAACCAGCCACAAGCACTACAATACATGCCTTCGAGGTTGATGGAAACTTTATAATGATTGTCTTTTAGCTGAGTAACAAAAGAATCGAAATTGACCGGTTCATCATAAACTTGCCACTTTTTTTCCGCAACTTCAGCTTTTGATGCCGGAAGCGAATCGCCGCGGTATTCGTAAAAGTCACAATAACCTTGTTCATCAAGAAATTCCGCAACAGCTTTACAACCGTGGCAACAGACAGCTTTGCTCTCACCACCAATTTTTGCCAGGATTTTAACATTGTCAGGAATCGTTTCGTGACAGTGAAAACAAGCCTTTTCAGACATTCCTAATTGCTGTTTCCAAGTTCTGTTTTTTCAGAATCAACCGGAGTGATAATTTTTGATGAATGTCGGTTATGTTGAATGACATCGGGAGAATGTTTGGCTGCAATCACCAGAGTGATTATTGATGCTACAACCGCTGTTAACGGTAGTGCCATAATAAACCAGACCATTGGTATTTTGTACCAAGGTCTGGATTCATTTTGTGTGTTATTTCTTTGGTCCAAAGTATTTTGTCTCCTCTGTAACAACTGTGCTTTCATCACCTACAACGTGAATTTTCAATTCAATATTTTGAATATGTCTTGTCACATTTGCAGTTTTTGCTCTGACTTTAACCGGCAGACTTAAAACTTCACCCGGAGGTAACTGTCTGTCTTTATAATTATCATCAACAACAACCTCTAATCCCCCTTCGATTCCTTCTGCTGTGACAATATATTGTTGCGGCTGATCGCCTTTATTCATTATTTTCAGTTTATAAACATTCTCAATTGTCTGAGAGTCCACAACCCTGAAAAATGTATTTCGATCTCTTAACACGTCAACCGCTATGCTTTTACGATTTAACAATGTATAAGAGAACAATCCAATCATTATACTTAAGGCAACCATGTACAGAACCATTCTTGGTCTGAAAATCCGTGTTTTCTTACCTTGAAGCTCGTGTTCAGTTGTGTATCGAACCAAACCTGGCTCTTTACCAATGCTTATCATGACTTCATCACAAGCATCAATACATGCCGCACAAGCAATACATTCGTATTGTAATCCGTCTCGAATATCTATCCCTGTCGGGCAAACCTGTACACACATGGTACATTCAATACAATCTCCGACATTTTCGATCTCTTCTCTACGTTTTTTCCCTGCGGCACGAGGTTCTCCTCTGGCAACATCATATGATACTATTAATGTATCTTTATCAAACATCGCACTTTGGAATCGTGCATAAGGACACATGTGTGTGCACACTTGTTCACGCAAGAAACCGGCATTCCCATAGGTCGCTAAACTATAAAAGAAAATCCAGAATGTCTCCCAAGAACCCAAATTCCACTCAAGTACCAGATACCATAGTTCTCTAATCGGGGTAAAAAAACCGACAAAAGTAAAGCCTGTCCACAAAGCCAGAATAATCCAAAGCAGAATTTTTAATCCCCGGCGGCGAATTTTATTAAAATTCCAGGGCTGTTTATCTAACTTCAATCGTTTATTGCGATCACCTTCAACCCAATGCTCTATTTGTACAAACAATTCCGTCCAAACAGTTTGGGGGCAAGCATATCCACACCATAGCCTTCCTGCCAATGCGGTAAAAAAGAAAAGGGAAAATGCAGCTATAATCAACAGCCAGGAAAGGAAAATAAAATCCTGAGGCCAAAATGTTATTCCAAAAATATAGAATTTCCTAGCTGGCAAATCAAACAATACTGCCTGATGTCCATCATAATTCAACCATGGCAAGAAATAAAAAATACCAAGTAGAGTGAAAAGAGATAGTTTTCTTAATCTTGAGAAAAAACCATTTATCTCACGAGGGTGAATTTTCTTTCTGGATTGATATAGTTCAATTCCAAGTGGTTGTTTATCTTGACTCATAGTTTTTGATAATATATTTGGATTAAAAATCACAAAACTGCCAAACCTATATAAGTTTGATTTGGCAGTTTACTCTTTGTTAAAGCCTTTCGCTTTAGTTTTAATCGTCCTCTTTGGGTCGAGTTCTTTGTGCGAGTTTGGTTCTGGGTAACACCATCACTATACCAACAAGAAATGTTGCTATGAAAGAAAATATCCAGAAAAACACAAAACCAAAGGTATAACCTTGTGTCGCAGAAACCTCGATACTCCACGTTGAAAGTTGCAGCAAAAGTTGCGGATCAAAAATGGCAAAGAAAACCATTGTTTGTGCAGCTGCTACTAAAAATGAAGTCCAAAGAACGACAGCCAAGCGTCTGTAAAAGATACGCTTAAGCTGTCTTTCATTAAAACTGATATCTTTATCGTTATTAGTCATTGCTTAGTGAATATACATAGGCGCCAAGAACTTTTATACTATCTTTATCAAGTAATTCACCGTGTGCCGGCATTTTACCTGATAAACCTTGCATAATCGCTGTTTCAACAATTCCGGAATCATAAGAGTGCAACCAAGTGTTATCTGTCAGGTTAGGAGCACCAAACATATAATTACCTTTCGCATCCGCACCGTGACATGATGAACAGAACATGGCGAATTTCTTTTGACCTTCTGCTGCTAATTCTGCATTCTGAGATTTATCAGTAAAGCTCTTAACATAAGCCGCAACTTGTTTAACACCTTCATCACCTAGAGCTGCGCCCCAAGGTGGCATGATGCCATTACGACCCGCTGTAATTGACTGAATAATTGTGTCAGGATCACCACCGTATAACCAGTCATTATCTGTCAGGTTTGGAAAACCAACCGCACCCTGAGCATCAGAACCATGACAAGTACTACAATGGTTAGCAAATAACCTTTCACCAATTTCCATCGCTTTAGTGTCTTTAACCATTTCTGTTACAGGTTTATTGATAAAAGTACTGAATAACTCAGCTCTTTTTGCCATCACATCCTTATTTTCATCTTCCCATGAGCTAAAACTAGTCCAGTTTAATGTTCCTTTATAGTTACCCATGCCCGGATACAATGTTAAATACACGATAGAAAACACGATTGTTAAGATAAAAAGGTACAGCCACCACTTTGGAAGCGGATTGTTATACTCTTTTAAATCATCATCCCAAACATGACCTGTTGTATCGCCATCTTTGTGTTCGTCAGACTGCATTCTAGATGAAGTGAATAGCAACCACAAATAGCCAACAATATGGGCTGCTACCAATACGATAATATATATACTCCAACCACTACTCATGTCCATTTTGCTCACCTTTCTCTAATGTTTCAAAATCATCTTCCAATGGAAGATTTGATAAATGTTCAAATTCAACCTTTCTTTTGTCACTCCACGCCCATGCAACAATTGCAAAGAACAGTATCATCATGACAATTATAAATATGCCATTAATCACTTGTAGCTCCTTGGGATAGAAGTTCCCAGAACTTGTAAATAAGCAATCACGGCTTCAAGTTTGGTTTTTCCTTCAACATCAGCTTTTGCGCTTGCAAGTTGTGCATCTGTATAAGGATGTCCAAACCACTCTTTCAAGGTTTTCATACCGGCAGCCACTTGCTCAGCATCAACAGTTTGTTCTGCCAACCAAGGATAACCCGGCATATTTGACTCAGGAACCACTGAGCGAGGATCCATTAGGTGATATTCATGCCATTCATCAGAGTATTTGCCACCAACCCTGTGTAAATCAGGACCGGTTCTTTTTGAACCCCATTGGAATGGTCTGTCATAAACAAACTCACTTGCCATTGAGTAGTGTCCATATCTCATAGTTTCATCAACGAACGGACGAATTTGTTGAGAGTGACAGTTGTAGCAACCTTCTGAAATATAAATATCACGGCCTGCTAATTGAAGAGCAGTGTATGGTTTTAGATTTGGATGAGGCTCAACAACGCTTGCTTGGAACATCAGTGGCACAATCTCAACAAGACCCGCAAAACTGACGACAATTGCAATCAACACACCCATCAACCCAATATTTTTCTCTAGTTTTTGATGTTTCATGCTGCTTCTCCTGAAACTTTGTCTGATTTAATAGTTTTAATTACATTGTACAACATGATAAACATGCCGCTGAGGAACATTGTTCCACCCAAGAAACGGGCAATGTAATACGGATATGTTGCTTTAATACTTTCAATGAAGGAATAAACAACACTACCATCAGCATTAATATCTCTCCACATCAAACCTTGCATCACTCCGGCAATCCACATTGAAGCGATGTATAAAACGATACCAAGTGTGGCAATCCAGAAGTGAACATTGATTAGTTTTGTTGAGTACATTGATTTTCTACCCCAAAGTTTTGGAATCAATACATACAACGAACCAATTGTCATTAACGCAACCCAGCCCAGAGCACCAGAGTGAACGTGACCAACTGTCCAATCAGTATAATGTGATAACGCATTAACTGTTTTCACAGACATCATAGGACCTTCAAAAGTTGACATACCATAGAATGACAATGAAACAATCAAAATCTTGATTATTGGATCATCACGCAATTTATGCCAAGCACCTGATAAAGTCATGATACCGTTAATCATACCACCCCAGGAAGGTGCTAATAGAATCAATGAGAAAACCATACCCAAAGATTGTGCCCAATCAGGTAATGAAGTGTATTGCAAATGGTGTGGACCTGCCCACATATAAGAAGAAATCAATGCCCAAAAGTGAACGATTGAAAGTCTGTATGAATAAACCGGTCTTTCAGCTTGCTTAGGTACGAAGTAATACATCATTCCCAAGAAACCGGCTGTCAGGAAGAACCCAACTGCATTGTGACCATACCACCATTGAACAAGCGCATCAACAGCACCAGGATACACTGAGTATGACAAATGCCAGTTTACCGGAATCTGTAAATTGTTTACGATGTGGAGCAATGCAATGGTAATAATAAACGCTGCATAGAACCAGTTCGCAACATAGATGTGTTTCTCCTGCCTTTTAACAATTGTTCCAAAGAACACAATGGCATAAGCAACCCAGACGATTGTCAAAAAGACATCAATCGGCCAAATTAACTCAGCATACTCTCTACTTTGTGTGTAACCAAATGGAAGCGTCAAGGCCGCTGCAACAATGATTAATTGGAACGCCCAAAAAACAAAAGATGCCAATTTGGGAGCAAACAACTCTGCTTTACATGTTTTATGTGCCACATAGAACGAAGTACCTATTAAAGCATTTCCACCAAAAGCAAAAATCACGGCATTGGTATGTAGTGGTCTCAAACGGCTGTATGTTAAAAATGGAATATCAAAATTTAACGCCGGCCAAGCCAATTGTGCCGCGATAAAGACGCCAACAAGCATGCCAACAATGCCCCATAAAATGGTGACAATGGCAAACTTTTTGACAATTTCATCAGTAAAGTTAGTTTTCATTTATTACCCTCGCATTAATAATCTTAGTCGCCCATTATATGAAATAAGCAACCCTTGTATATTGACTTTAGTCAATTTTTGGATTTATGGATATTTTTAACCATTATTTTTTAATAATTTTTCGACTTATGCCATAATTAACTCATTGTCATTCAGGTATATAAAATTGCCAAGCTATCAAAATCATAAATTAGAGCAATTTCAAAATAAAGTTGTTGGTAAATTATCACGTTGTGAGAAGTGTACTGTCAGTTCTTTATGTTTGCCAAGCGGTTTATCAAGATCAGAACTAATTGATTTAGAGTCAATGATTTCCGCCTCTCAAATTGTTGATAAAAACAGCCAGCTTTTTTCTATCGGAGAAAAATTCAACGCTTTATACATCGTGCACTCAGGAATGTTTAAAACCACATCGCTTGATGAAAATGGTAAGGAAAGAATCCTCAATTTTCATCTTCCCGGAGAAATTATGGGATTGGATGGAATTTATGATGAGACCTTTCAGTCAACAGCTTCCGCTTTAACCATGAGTTCATATTGTAAAATTTCATTTAACAATTTCCTTGAAATATCAGAAGATTACCCGGTTCTGCAGGCAAATCTTTTAAAAGTGATGAGTCGTGAGCTCTACAGCTGTAAGAAAAATCATATTGATATTGGTAGTAAATCAAAATTAGCTTTATTTATTAAAACAATCTCTCAAAGATTCAAGATTCGCGGATATTCGGAAGACGAATTCTTCCTGCCGATTTCTCAAAGAGATATTGCCAGTTATCTTGGAATGGCTGAAGAAACATTGAGCCGTATTTTTAAGAAACTCCAAAAAATGGAAGTTGTGAGTTATAAAAAGCATATACTAACTATTTTAGATAGAGACCTTTTAAACGAACTCGCAGAATCTTAAATTTTGAGCCATAAAAAAAAGGCTGTACACCAAAAATGTACAACCTTTTTTTATTAGTTGTAATATTGATTTAGAAAGTTTTTCCAAACCCGATTCCAACGACAGTTGGATCAATATCAACGTCAACTGATACTGCCCCTAAAGCTGTATCGAACGTTGCTGTAGTGTCAATTTTGATATATTTAACATCAACGTTGAAATACCAGCCATTTTTCATTTCGAAGTCAATACCAAATTGACCCGCAAGACCAAATGATGAATCAATATCTAGATTTGACGCACCCAATACAGTTTGAGCCGCATCAGTTAAATCATCATTAAAGAACAACGTATAGTTTAAACCAACACCGGCATAAGGTCTTACTTTACCTTGTGGGTTGAAATGATATTGTGCGAACAATGTAGGTGGTAATACATTTGTATTTACAACTTCTGTACCATCTGGAACACCTAGTCCACTCAAACCAAAAGCACTAACATCATGTTGAGTACTTGGATCAAGCAACAAATCTAATGCAAAATTATCAGTTAACATATAACCAATTGAAACACCCAAAGTTGTTGCATCGTTCACTTCAACGCCAGTACCTGCAACGTCACTACCTGCAAGGTTCAAAACACTACTGTCATCGTTTGGATTAATGTTGATAACTCTTGCATGCATAAACCAATCGCCTTTATCGGCTGCCATTGATGCACCGGATACAACTGCCAATGCAGCTGCTAAAATTGTTTTTGACATTTTCATAATTATTCTCACTCAAGTTAAGTTATTGATGCGAGAATTATACTGATTTGCAATTTAATTATTATTGATAACTATCAAGATTTTATTCAGATTATAGATTTCCTCAGACTGAAAAAGATTATGTTACATTGATATTTGAAGCACAAAAAGCACTCCAGTAATTGTAATCACAACCCCAATCACTTTTCTGAAATTGAGATGTTCTTTTAGAAATATCCAAGAAAGAAGCAATATAAATACTGACGCTGTTTCATTTAGAATTGAGGCAACTGAAGCACTGGTGTATTTGTATCCTGCCACCCAAATCATCATTGAAACATATTGTCCTAAAAACGTTCCCAGTATGAGCCACATACCTCCTTTGGCCTTTAGAATATGTGAAACTGTCAATGGTTGTCTTAATGCCAATCCATACAACACCATAGCAATCATTCCCCCGAAGGATCGAATTAGTATAATCCAAAAAAATGGCAATTCTGTACTAACCGGTTTAATTATTACTATACCAAGCGCTGTAAAAAAGACAGCAAGTGTTGCAAATACAAACCCACGAATTGGAGGATGCTCAATTGTTAGAGATTTTTTCCTGTATCCTACTAAAACAACTCCTGCCAACACCAGTAACATTCCAAAATACTGCCAGTTATTCAGACTTTCTGCCAACAAGAGCATTGATAAGCTGACGACAAACGGACTATACAAACTCCCTGTAATTCCGGTTAAGCTTGCACCAATTAACTGCAATGCTCTCAGATAAAATAAATCTGCCAGCATAATGCCAATGATTCCGCTTATTAGTATCACTCCAAACTGATATGATGACATTTGTGGAACTTCCCAACTGTCAAAAATTAACACTGTTGGAATCATAAGCATGAAGACAAATACCGACTTAAACAGATTCATTTCATAAGCGTTAAAATGATCACCTGCTTTTTTATATAAGATTACAGCAATTGCCCAAATGAAGGCGCACAGAAGCGATAGAGTTTCACCTATTCCCATCGATTATTTATGTCCTTTAATAAAGTTCCCTAACAGTTCAAACTCTTTCGTCTGAGAACTCCCTTTTCTCCAAACCAAACCGATTTCTCTGTAACTATTTGTATATTTCTTTAGCTCTAATGGTTGTTGTTTTATTAAGTTCGAATCTAAAGACATTTCAGGTAAGAATGTGATTCCAACATCACTTTTAACCATCTCAATTAAAGTCAGCATGCTACTTGCTGAGTATTTACTGATTTGCTCAGAGTTCTTTAATTTACACGCACTCAAAGTATGTTCTCTTAAACAGTGTCCATCTTCCAATAGAATAACACTTTCATCTGATGGTTCTGACATGTTTTTTTTAACCCACTTACTTCCTTGTCTATGGGCTAAATAAAATGACTCTTTAAATAAAGTTAATGTTTCGGTATTTTTTAATGAGTAAGGCAATGCAATTAAGATCACATCCAACTCTCCTTTCATTAACTTGTCATAGAGTTTTAAAGTCATACCTTCATACAAGTATAACTCTAAGTCCAGGTATTTTTTTTGTAGTTCAAACATGAACTTCGGCAACAAAAATGGCGCAATTGTAGGAATAATTCCAAGTGATAGCTTTCCTGACAGAGGCTTGTCATTCCCCTGAGAAATATCTAGTAGGTGTGATAATTCACGAATAATTAATTTTGCCTGAGTATATACTTCTTTTCCCAAAGAGGTGATTGTGACAGACTTGTTTGTCCGATCAACAAGTTGTCCATTGATTACACTCTCAAGCTCTTTTATAGCTACAGAAAATGCCGACTGAGAAACAAAACAGCTTTCCGCCGCTTTACCAAAGTGGTTATTTTCTACTAAAGCAATGTAGTATCGCAATTGTTTTACTGTTGGGAAATTCATCGAATTAATAAATTGATTTATCTATAACGATTTGGATTCTAACTTAAAGATAAATTAGCTGATAGCTTTATCCCAAAAAAAATGCAAATCCGAAGATTTGCATTTTTTACTAGAAAATAACTTTTCTTATGGAGTTGTACACTCAACAACAACTCCGGTCACATGGCTTCCAGAAATTACTCCTGTTTGAGAAGCTGTAACTGCACATGTTTGTCCAGGAGGTTGTGTTTTTACAGTAACAGCATAAATTGATCCATCATCCTGAAGTGAAAATTGGAATGAACCATTTGCTGTCATTGTAACATCATCAGCATTGTTGTTTTGAAGAACCAAAGGACCCGGAGCAGTCAATCCTGTAACAAGTCCACTTACTTGATATTGATCAGATGTCCCCACTCCATCACATTCGCCTGGAGGTGGTTGCGGACTAGCTGTACTTCCAAGGAAGCAAGAGTCTCCACCAGAGAAGTGAACATCTACTGATGGATTACCTGATGCCGTCGCAAATGTACAAGTTCCGCTAAGACCACCACCTGGTGCATCAAGAGCAACAAACACATCAACAAAACTGTTACCATTACTATTAGTCAGAGAAGGTCCTGAATTGATAGACAAACTCCCTCCATCTACAGAGTCACAACTTCCTGAAATCGGCGCGCCTTGTATCGGATTACCGGAACCATCATACAAAGAAAGTGTTATTGTTATTATTCCTCTTCCCAAGAAAGAAGAAGGATTCGCATTGAGTACACCATTTTCAGGTGCAAGAACATCCATACAATTTTCAGTATTTGATGTTTCGGTATCGCAGGTGATTCCTGCAGCATTGAAGTTGAATCCTGGAGAGCCCGAGCCAGGTACGACACCGGTAGTAGTAGCAATACCATAAGCACAGCCATCCATTCCTGTTGCACTATCCATAATCCCAGCTGTTGAAATACCATCAATTGAACCCTGCCCATTTGAGCCAACATAATTAAATGCCACAAACCTACCTGGCAATGGGTTTCTTGCTGAGTCCATAAGACAAACATTAAATGCAACACTTGTATTTGCAGGAATAACACTTGGTGAAACGACCATTGTACTCGATTGACCATTAAACCCTTCAACACCAGGGAATGCCATTACCTCAACATCAGTGACAGATTTGAAAACTCCATTTGTTGTGTTTTGTCTCCCCTGTCCTTTGACAGAAACAATTGCTATTCTACCTAATTGTGATACAGGATAATTCAAGCGAGTCGTTGCTACTCCCATTTCATTCATAACAGCTGTTGCTGTAATATTTCCATCCACAGCTCTACCAACTGCATAAGGTAGAATTCCAAAGTCGTTATTTATCGTTCCGGTTTCATCATTTCTATTGAATTTTTCGACCGTAGTTAAACTGGTTTCGGAGTTAACTGTCGCTACTCTCAAAGCACTTTCTAAATCTTCATTTCCAAGTGATTCTTCACCAAATACCATCAAAGTATCATTCGGTTGGACACCACCTGCAGCTGTTATAAACGCAGCACTTAATGACGTGAAAGTCGTACCACCTTCCTGAGGATTACCATCTCCTGCAGAATGTACGAATGTACCAGCACCACCTTCAGGATATCCTACAATCGGGCTATTTATCATGTTAAATTCAAGAGTTTGTGGCAGTGCAGGGTTACCTGCTTTATCTGTACCGATCGCACTCACAACGTAACTGTATGTACCATCTTGAAAATTGTACTCTAAATCTGCGCCTGACCCTGTAGTATCACCATTAACGGTTATTGCATCAATCGCAGGACTTGTTAGTTCTAACGCCCAGAGCACACCATCACTAATAGTGTAAGTTGTATTTGCACTTAAAGGATCTTGGATGCCGTTATCGACATTATTATCTGCTTTATCGACCGTTGCTGTTAAGGTAACAGTGTTAGAGTCTGTTCCACTAAGGATAAGAGTATTCACAACACCATTGACCGTAGGAACTCTTATAGTTGTTCCTTCGACAACATTGCCATTAACATTTGTGCCAGATAGTTTTTCTCCACTGTTTGGAGCATCTGTTACTATTGACAGTCTCACATTATTAACCTGTGGATCAGGAACAGGAACGCCACTACTGGTAACTAATGCAATAACATCCTGGCTCGTGTTTCCCCCAGAACCATTCACGTACAATGGACCTCCACTGTTTAATGTTAAATCTGTAGGGCGACCAACTGGACCACCAACCACATCAATTGTAAAAGAAGTAGAGTGTTCAATCTCTGTTCCAGCTTCGACAGCTGTTATCGTGACTAATGCAGAACCCGGAATATCTCCTGCCCACAAGAATAAATTACCATGGCCGGCATTCATATTCACCGGACCTTGTCCCATCAAAACGAAGAACTCATTCACATCTTCAGTTTCAGGATCATCTAAAGTCGAGAAAGCTAATGAACTCACAGGGTTAACTGAAACATTGACAGTTGAAGGATCACCCAAAGGATTTGTGAAGTTTCCTAATGGGTCTTTAAATTGAATGTCAACTTCCATGACAAATGGAGTGCCACTAAAATAAGCAATATTTTGACTATTAACAGGCAACTCTGTTCTCGGCATAACAGCGCTCAGTTGATCAAATGGCGCTGGACCTTCTGTAATCGAATAATTTATTGAGCCAGGATAAGCTCTGTTTGAGGTTGTTGCTGAAGCTGTTAATGTCACATTTCCTGAAGCCCCGCCACTGTGGATATAAAAAGTAGCCATTCCACCAGATGTTGTTGTATTGTGTGATGAGTTAACAGTCCCAAAATCGTTTGGTACTGAAATATAAGCCACATTCACGTTGCTGGTTGTTAAATTTACAGTTGTCCCATCAGGAGCAACTCCTCCATTGTTAAATGCAACTCTCACATTTAATTGAGTCACAAATGGGGAACCAATAAATGCAGGATAATTAAGGGTATTTGCCGGCAAACTAGTCTCAACAGGCGTCAGTGTAATTGCAAAACCATTAGGAGGATTAGTGGTAGGTGTTGGGCCAACAGCTCCATCACCACCTCCGCCACAAGATGTTAATGTTGTTACAATTGCAATCAGCAAAAATGTATATATTGTTCTTTTCATCGTATGAATACCTGTAAAATTATTATTTAACACTTGTTATAAACTCTCTTTAATAATTGTTGGTGTGATAAATACCAACAACTCGGCTTTATCGTTAGTTACTGATTTATTTCTAAATAACGCTCCCAATCCCGGAATATTTCCCAGAACCGGAACTTTTGATTTGTCTGTTCTTTTTACGTGCTCATAAACACCACCCAGAACAATGGTTTGACCACTGCCAACCAAAACTCTGGTTTCCATCTCTCTGGTATCAATTGACGGAACACCATTGAACAATTCACCAATTGTGTTTTTAGTAATTCTCAAACTCAAATCCACTCTGTCATCCGGTGTAATTAATGGAGTTACACTCAACTCCATCACTGCTTCTTTGAAGCTAATCGTCGGAACGCCTGTAGGAGATGCCGCAGTTTCTTCATAAGGAATCTGAACACCTTGCTTAATGAATGCTTCTTTTTGGTTTGTTGTGACGACTCTTGGTGTCGAAATCACCTCACCTCGACCTTCCGTTTGTAATGCAGATAACTCCAAGTCTAATAAATAATCAGCTGCCAAGATACTAAACGCCCATTTAGATGCATTTCCTGCAACAGCCGGTAAATTGACATTCAAGCGATCACCCAAACCAGGTGTTGTCGGCGTGAAATTAGGAAGTCCTGAGCCACTTGGGTTATTCAATCTATTCGCTATTGCAACAGAGTTTAAATCATCAAGTGCTTCAAGCGAACCTCCAGTACTGAGAATATTTCCATGTCTATCTTGCTTAGAGCCGGTAACTCCGAATTTAACACCCAGTTCATCACCAAATTTATCAGATGCAATCACAATTCTCGATTCAATCTGAACCTGTCTCACTGCCACATCCAATGATTGGATCAACTCTTCAATTACCACCAATTTAGATGGAACATCGGTAATCAATAGTGTATTTGTCCTTTCATCAAATGAAACCGAACCTCTTGATGACAACATACCTCTAGTACCGTTCGCAGAATTAGCTGACCCGCCACCTGTGTTAATATTTTTGCTATTACCCATTAATAAAGTTGCAAACTCTTCTGCTCTAGCATAGTTTATCTGTATCATAATGGTTTTTAGAGGTTCTGACTCCTCTTTTTCTTTCAATGCATTGAGCGCTTCTTGTTCTCTGTCAGCAATATCTTTTGCAGGAGCCACCCAAACCACATTGCCATCCTGACGTTTATCCAATTTCTTGATATTTAACACTACATCCAGAGCCTGATCCCAGGGAACTTCGTTAAGCCTTAATGTCACGTTACCATCAACGGCATCAGAAACCACAATATTAAACTGTGAAGCATCAGCAATCATACTCAGCACAGAACGCACAGGCACATCTTGGAAATTAAAGTTCACTTTATGCCCTGTATATTCTTTTTCTTTATCCAACCCTTGTGCGGCAGTTTCAATATCATCTTTATTTTCCATCACCTCAACAACATATTGGTTACCAGTTTGGTATGCCATATGTCTGTAGTTACCGGAGGCGATGATATCAACTTTCACATCACCTGCGCTCGAACGAACATCTACAAAAGAAACCGGTGTTGCAAAATCCATTACATCTAATTTGTGATCATTGGCTTCTGGAAGCTCCGTTGATTTAATTTCAAGTTTAATTTGTTCTGCGGTTTCCCTCAAATTTACCAACGCACCCGGTTTGTTAAATGTTATAACAACCTTACCCTGTCCTTCCTTCCCACGTCTGAAATCAACATTTTCAATGGCATACTTAGATTCCATCTCATTCATTGTTTTTGCAATGTTAGCACCACTTGCTATTTTAACAACCAACTCATTCCCATTGACCTCTAACTCATGATGTGCAGGGCTATACAAGTCAATAACTGCTCTGGTTTTGGTACTCGCTGAAACAATACGCAAACTTTTGGTATTTCCTTTTGATACCGGAAGCAATTTCACACCTGAATTATTGTAAACTCCTTCCATATCAAAAGCTAAACGAGCCGGACGAGCCGTCATAAACACTTCCGGTTTAGCTATTTCACCGTCGAACCTCAATCGAAATTCAACAGACCCATCAAGGTTGCTGCTGTGTTCAACCGATTCAAGATTTGATTGGGCAAACCCTGAAAATGATACAATCATAAGCATCAATGCAAATATTGCATTGAATCGCTTTTGGTGTTTACAAGCATTTGACTTCATATTCACAAACCCTTTTTTTACAATCTCAATTTCAGTTTCTTTGTTTTTTAATATTAAAGTTTTCATTCTTCTTCTCGCAGAGCTATGCTGGCTTCTCTCTTAATCCAGCCTCCCAAGCCGTCAGGTATCCATTCCGATACATCAATTTGGTCTTCATTAATCATAACGATTTCACCGTAATTTTGTCCCATATACTGTCCCATGGAAACTCGATGAATCACTCCTTCGGGATCTTCTATCAATCCCCAGTAACTGCCTTCTTGGCTATAGGTACCTACCATATATAAGCTGTCGAGAGGGAAGTTTTCCAGCAATTCTTTTCTTCTGGACAAATCAGGACCTTCGCCTTCAACGAATTTATTTTCTTCTGTATTGTGTTCTTCCAGAATCTCCAAGTCATTAGAAAAAGGATCTCTTAATTCTTGTGCTTCATAGACAAAAATCTCAGGGGAATTAATTTCGGGAAGCGGATCAATTGGTCTTGGCGGGGCTTTTTTAGCTTCTTCAAAATACTTATCCAAATCATTCATACTGTTGTTACAAGATGCCAAAATGGAAACCAAGAACATTATCAATGAAATTTTTACCATGCTCTTCATCTCTTAGCTCCTTTGACAGTTGCTTTCACTGCATCCATTGCAGCTTGTTCTTCTGAGTCCAGGTATCTGTATGTTCTTGCTGTTCCCTCAAGCAATAACAACCCGCTTTCTCCATTCGCCAGTGGCTTTAAAGAAATATCATGCATGGTAAGAATCACAACTCGAGGTAATGAAGCAACACCGCTCACAAAACTTCCAAACTGATGATATTTACCAACCATTCTCAAGGAAATCGGTTTTTCTGCATAAAAATCTTTTAGAATCTCAGCACCCGGTTCAAATAATTCATTATCAATTCCACTTGCTAATGCCGTTTGTGAAACATCAACAATCAAATCTGACATTTCATTTTTACTTGGCAACTGTCGCAACATAGACTGTAAAATCACTTCCATTTCAGCGAGTTGAGCTTTATATGCAGGAAGCTGCGCCGCTCTTTGCTGCTTGATTTTATAAACATCTTTCTCTGACCTTTCGGTTGCTTGATGTTTTGCTAAATCTTCCATCTGACTTTTGATTTGTAAAAAGTACCCACCGGCACATATCACAACCATAAGAAGAACAATACTTCCTAACTTAACCCAAGCAGGCCAACCTCCGGGATTAGAAGTATCTAAACTGTTTAACTCATCAATAAAACTCATTCTGACAACTCTCCTTCCTCGTTATTTTTGGTCAGAGGATTAATCAATGTAACAATTAATTTAAATTTTTGTTCGTGTGTATCATACGAATCATCTGCTTTAATGTACTCAACATTTACAGGAGTTTTGAACCACTCTGAGGCTTCAATCTGGCGCATATAAGCAGAAACTCTCGAATGTGACTGGGCATAACCTTCCAAGTAAATCGTGTTGGAGTTTTGCTTAATATTTTCCAGAAACACGCCATTAGGAATTGTTTTCACCAACTCATCAAACAAATGAACCATTTGAGTTCTGTTTGCTTGAAGCTCTTCAATCACTTTTTTTCTGGCCAGCAAATCATCGCGTTTTTTCTCAAGACCTTCAATTTCCTTAATTTGAGCCTCAACTTTCACGATTTCATTCTTAATCCGGTTGTTCCTTTTAATTTGAAAGTCAATATTTTGAGAATAAATCCAATAAACAGCTCCTACGATTGCTAAAGCAATTGCAGCAGCAACACCAAGCATAACGTAATATTCTTTTGTTAGCTGTTGGCGTCTTTCTTCGCGCCAAGGTAATAAATTAATTTTAGCCATCAGTCGAAAGTCCTCATTGCCAAACCAATCACAGTCATTAGTGCCGGTGCGTCTTCCTTCATTGCCATTTCATCAACACGAGATGCCAGTTCAAATCCTTCAACAGGATTAGCAATCTGTGTCGGGACTCCTATTTGCTGTGATGTCATTTCATCCAAATCATGAATCGAGGCTGTTCCGCCTGCTAATACAATCCTGTCAACATTATTAAACTCCGTACCGGAAAAGAAAAATTGCAATGCTCTGCTAATTTGCTGAACCAAAGAGTCTTTAAAACTTTGAAGCACTTCAGTCTCATAACTTTCAGGCAATCCTCCCTGACGCTTGGCAAGACTGGCTTCTTCCATCGAGAGACCGTATCTTTGCATAATTTCATCGGTCAATTGTTTTCCACCGAAAGCTTGATCTCTGGTATAAATACTTCTGCCTTTATACATGACATGCAATGTCGTCGTCGTTGCTCCAATGTCGAATAGTGCAACAATTTCATCTTCACCTAAATTAAGACTTTTTGCCATTTCATTAAATGAAGCCTCAATGGCAAATGATTCCACATCTACAATCGTTGGAATTAATCCGGCACCTTCCAACGCTTCAGTACAAACCTCTACATTTTCAGAACGGGAACAAGCAATTAAAACATGTGACATTGCAGGATTATCTTCCATAGGTCCAAGAACATTAAAATCCAGACTCACCTCTTCGATTGGGTAAGGAATATATTGATTGGCATCCAAAGAAAGCCTCTCTTCCATCTCATCTTCAGATAAATCGCTAGACATATTGATGGTTTTAGTAATTACGGCTGACCCTGAAACAGCAATTGCAGCATTTTTTCTTTTAATTCCTGCTTTCTTAACTGCATTGGAGATTGCAGCTGACACTCTGTCAACTTCAGTGATGTTTTTCTCTACAACCGCATTTGCAGGAAGTGAATCAATACCATAATATTCAACTTTATAAGTTTGACCTGATTTTCCCAATTGCAAAACTTTTACGGCTGATGAACTCACATCCACGCCAAATATCTGCACCTTCTTATTTGAAAACAAACCCACAATTTTCTCTCATTGAATAATTAATAATTTGCTATTTTTTCTCAATTTTCTTAGGTTTCTATAAGAACAAATAAAGCAACTATTTTTTGCGTGTCACTTCACAGTTTTACATTTTTCCCCAACTCTTTTGAGAATTAATCGTAAGAATAACTCTTAAAGCATTGAAAAAGCAAGAATTATTTTTGAATTTTTTGGCTTTTACCGAATATATTGATACAGTTCAAAGAAACTCAGTGGAGATGCAAGAATAAAACCAAGATGTCCTGTTTTATTCAATTTATATAAATACAAAAACATTTAAAGCAATAACTTTAATATCTCATCACTCAATAAATACGACTCTTCGGATAACATCAAACCATCCGGCAATACCCCAATCCAACCTTGTTCTAGAGCCGGTTGAAGTGTGCTCATCAAAATATCACTACCCAGACCAGTTCTATTTTCAAAATCGCAAAACCTTATTGGTTGACGAAGCCTCACCGCATTGAGCATAAACTCAAAAAGCAAGTCATTCTTATTCAGTAACTTCTCTTCCTGAATGAAGCCGGAGTTTTGTTGCAAATATTTTTGTGGATGCTTGTGTTTTATATATCGTTTAACCTCACCTGATGAGCCAAATGAAATTTTGGCATGAGCTCCGGCACCAATACCCAGATAATCGCCGAATTTCCAGTAATTTAAATTATGTTGGCATTGCTGATTGTCTTTGGAATATGCTGAAACCTCATATTGAGTATATCCACTCTCATGCAACAGTTCTCTTCCCTGAAGATACATGGCTTCTAATTCGGAGTCTTTTGGTAAGTTTTTAGGCGTATGAACAGCAAACAGCGTATTGGCTTCAATCGTCAATTGATAATAGGAAATATGATTGGGTTGTAAATCGATTAGTTTTTGCAAGTCTTCTTTTGCCTCTTTTAAATTTTGTCCCGGTAAGGCAAACATCATATCCAGATTGATATTATCAAAGCCGGCATCTCTGGCTTTTTGATAAACTTCTATCGCCTGTTCTGATGAATGAATTCGACCCAAACTCTTCAGGTAAGTGTCCTCCAAACTTTGTACACCCATCGACAAACGATTCACACCAGCCTGCTTATAACCCACAAAATTATCATATTCACCGGTTCCTGGGTTCACTTCCATGGTGACTTCCATATCCGGCTTGCATTGCAATAAAGCCCGCACCGCGTTTAATAACCGTTCAATAGACTTAGCCGAAAATAAACTCGGAGTTCCACCACCCATAAACACCGAATGCACCGGCCTTCCCCAAACCAAAGGAACATCGTGTTGCAAATCTTCAATCAAAGCATCAATGTATTTGTCCTCTTCCAGCTCCTTCTTTAATGTGTGCGAATTAAAATCACAATAAGGGCACTTCTTCACACACCAGGGAAAGTGGATATAGAGACTGAGAGTCGGAGGAATGAGTTGAGGCACAATGTTTCAAAAAAAAAGAAAAATGTATTTTAAAGCCTAAGACAAGTTTTATGTAGTAATAATTTTAGCTTGATGTTGATTGTATACCAATTATTGGTATAATTTAATTCTTTCTAGAACTTTGATATTACCATGGCTAAAAATACGAGCATTTTATTGGGTGAACATTTTGAGAGTTTTATTGGCTCTCAACTGGAATCGGGTCGCTTTAACTCTGCAAGTGAGGTTATTCGTGCAGGTTTGCGTTTATTGGAAAACAGTGAGAATCAACTGGAGATTTTACGCAATCATTTAAAAATTAGTGAAGCGCAAGCTGATACCGGAGAATATGCTGATTACAGCCTGGCTTCGTTAATTGCTGAAATGGATGCCGAGTACGATGCCAATAAGAAATGACGGATTTAAATTAACAGCTGCTGCATTGAATGATCTAAGGGAGATTGCACGTTATACACAAAATAAGTGGGGTAAGAACAAACGAAGTGTTTACTTGAGAGCTTTGGATGAAAGATTCAACTGGCTGGCACAAAATCCGGATTTAGGTTTACCTCGTGACGATATTAAAACAGGTTACTTGTGCTATCCTGAAGGAAAGCACATTATATTTTATCGTAAAAACGATGATTGGATTGATGTTCTTGGTATTTTACACCAGAGTATGGATTTTAAATTGCATCTTTAGCATCCACATGAGTAGTGCACTATAAAGCTATATAATACCAACTTATATCAAGCGTATCATCTCTGCACCAACTGATGAGCTAATGAATCAGAGTAATTGTTGAATTTTAAAAGTTCCTGAACTTTTTAACAATTATTATGCCTATTCTATTGTTAATGATTGTTTAAGATAATGAAAAGATTCCTGCTGTTATTTACCCTTGTATTTTCAAATGCCAAATCCCAAGAACTATTTCTAAAATATGATAATGTGACCTGGGAAGAATTGAAAGTTCTGCAAAAAGATTATTTGCAAAGCGCTGAAGATTTGTCTCTGGACTTAAACTGTCCTGACTCTGTTGAAGATTTAAAGAAGGCTTATCACTTGTATTACAGCAGGTCTAATACAATCTTAGGAACCTATTACAGTTGGGATAAGTATTTAAATCCAGATAACAAATTTTGTGTTGTCAGGAAAATTTCAAACTTAGTTTATTCAACAAGCACAGAAACCTCCGAACACATCTTGTCTGTAAACGATGCTCGAATATTACTGAGCGCATCCAATGACTTCAGGTTTACAGAAAGAGGACTGAATAATGAAGAATACAAGCAAAAAGCTTTGGAAACTTATAAACATAATAACAAGATTGCGACTGAACTGAGCAAAAAATATGGTAGCAAAAATCGAATGTGGAAATTTGTAAGGGAAAAAAGACCCGAGACCTGGAAAACTGATTTTCCTGACTATTATAAACATATAAGCGCTCAAGATTATTATACATTTCGGTTCATTCCCGATAATGTCACTTTTCTTGATTGGTTCGAAAATTCTTTCTCACAAGAACAAAAACAGGAGTTAATTGACAGAGTTGCCAATCCCGGATTTACCGAAAGCAATCTGGAGTTGCTGAATAAAACCTGGAAACTGAAATCTTATCAATTTTATGAACATGAATTAATTCCTGTCCCTGAAAATAGAAAGTATCATATTTACATGAACAAAGATACACTCAGCATGAGCGGAACCGTTGATTGTAATAGCACGGGTGGCAGTTTTTCTTTGGAAGGATATCAGTTGAAACTCAAGCTTGGCATTTCAACTGCTAAAGGTTGCTTAACATCAAAAAGTGCTGAACAATGGCTAAAAAGATTAGCTGAAAGAAACCCTTCAACGCCAATATTAGCATCACATGAACCACTAAAACCACCCTTAAAAATAGACAAGACCAAAAAAAACTCATCAGAGAGTATAAAAATAGAAAACAAATCACCAGAAACCACTAAATACAAAAAACATGAAGTGTCTCAACTTCTTGGAAAAGTCATAACTTATGAAATCAATGATGGTGAACTCACATTAATAACTGATTCAGCTGATAAGCTTATTTTTCAATTCTAAATAGCATACAAAATATTAATTCATGCTCTCCATGAACTTCATTGTGATATTTTCCGATCAAATTAAATATTGAATATTTCATCCATTTTATCTAAAATGAACAAAATGATTACAACTTAAACAAATGCATAAAATCACATCTACACAAGCAAAACAAGAATTCGGCGATGTCATTCTGCGTTCTCAAAGTTCACCCATCAGTGTTACAAAAAATGGAAAGCCGGTTGTTGTTATTCTTTCTGAAAAAGAGTACCAGGCACTGAAACTACAAAGCCTGCGTGCTGCCCTGATTGAGGGAGAACAAAGCGGAGACGCAGGAGAGCTAAATATTCAGGACATCAAAAACAAAGCAAGGAAGCAATTTATCGATGCACAAAATCCATAAACAGCATAAAGCAGAACAGGATCTAATAGATATCTGGCTTTACTCTTGCCAAAACTGGGGAGTGAATCAGGCTGATTATTATCTCGATCAACTTGATGAATCTTTCAAAATTATAGCTATGAATCCTGAAATTGGAGTGAAAATCGATTATATCAGAAATGGATATTTTAAATACCAAGCCAAAGAGCATATCATTTTTTACAAATACAATGACTCTAGCATCCAAGTTCTTCGGGTTCTGGGAAATGATATGGATTATATCCAACATCTATAAGCCGTTATGTATTTTAATAACTCAACTGGTTTAGCAGATTCTTCGCTATCGATTCAGAATGACGACCAGAGATTAGACAGTTTCCTTTCCTGGTTTCTGCACTCACAACCCCGATGCATGTCAAGATTGTAGAGACGCCGATTTATCGCGTCTTTTTCACCACGGATGACAAACCAAACATAGACGCGATAAATCGAGTCTCTACATTTTTCCAATGTGCTTTTGAGTTAAACACCAGGCTTATGACGCGCTTAGTCCCAATGATTCATCATACATTATATTTATGAATGAACAATGCAACAATAATAGATATAATAAACAATATGATGATAAAAGCCAGAATGTTCCCAACCATTCCAACAGTCTTTGGCAATTTTATTGTAGCCATCCAAGACTTGTAATCTTTGTTTGATTTCAGTTCATTTTTCAGGATGCTATTTTCTTTATCAGATAATTTACTGCTGAGTTTTTCAATCTTTTTGCCTCTGTAATATACAAACTAAAACTAATAGGAACTGACCAACCAAATATCGTAGTAAGATTCATTGATTTTTAAAAACAACTAACTTATTTTTCATTGTTAATTTCTTTAATAATTTCCGACACGCCTGCCCACGATGTGACAAAGAAGACTTGAGCTCTTTTGACATTTGTGCCGCAGTCATTTGATTTTTAAAATCCCAAAAAATAGGGTCATAACCGAAGCCACTTTCTCCCATCATCTTTGGATAAATCGCTCCGCGCCAGGTTCCAAGGGAAATAACAGGTAGAGGATCGATGGCTGATTCCATATAAACCAGCACACAGATAAATGTGGCTTTGCGTTGTTCTAAATCCGGGTAAGATTTTAAATTTTTCAGAATTAAATCAATGTTATCCTGCGAGCTGCAACCAACTCCTGCATAACGGGCGGTATAAACTCCGGGTTGAAAGTCCAGCGCATCAATCATTAAACCGGAATCATCAGCTATTGCCGGCAGTCCGCTGAGTTTAGCTGCATGGCGAGCCTTGATGATGGCATTTTCCACAAATGTGGTTCCGGTTTCTTCTACTTCATATTCCGATGTTTTTGGTTGTGGAATCAGATCGATATTTAATCGAGTCAAATAGGATTGCAATTCTGACAACTTACCTTTATTTCCACTTGCCAGAATGACTTTTTTCATGATTCTGCCAATGCCTGTTTTTGTGCATCCAGCAATTGAAAAATACCAAATTCAGCCAAATCCAGCATTTTGTTCATTTCATCACGATTAAATGCATGGCCTTCGGCTGTTCCCTGAATTTCGATGAAATGTCCGCTATCATTCATAATCACATTCATGTCGGTTTCGGCAGATGAATCTTCCGGATAATCCAAATCAAGTACTGGCTCACCGTCATAAACTCCAACCGAAACGGCAGCCACCGCTCCATAAATCGGATTCTTTTTAATCACTTTATCCGATAGCAATTTATTGACCGCATCTACCAATGCAACATAAGCACCTGTGATTGAAGCAGTACGGGTTCCTCCATCCGCCTGAATCACATCACAATCGACAGTAATGATGCGTTCTCCCAATGCTTCCAAGTCCACAACAGCACGCAGAGAACGGGCAATCAATCGCTGGATTTCCATAGTTCGACCACCTTGCTTACCATTGGCAGCTTCACGGCGCATACGAGAACCTGTTGAGCGTGGCAACATTCCATACTCGGCACTCACCCAACCCTGACCTTTACCTTTCAACCAGACAGGAACTTTATCTTCCACTGAAGCATTACACAAAACCTTTGTGTTTCCGCATTCAATGAGAACGGAACCTTCGGCATGGATGGTGTAATTTCTTGTGATTTTGACTTTTCTCAGTTGGTTATTTTCTCTTCCGCTCGGTCTTTGCATTGTATTTGATTTTTTGAAAGTTGTATTTTATCGTAAATGTTTTGTATATTTCAGGGAATTAGTATCAAACTCTTGGATTAATTTTTCACATTCTCTCTTTTGAAATCACTTCCATCAAGAGAATAAAAATCAACACCGTCTGAAGAATTGACGATTAAAGTCTTTCCATCCGTTGCCAGAGTCCGCCCAAACATTCCAAACGGTTGTGGCTCTTGGTCTTTCAGATAATTTGACAGCTTCCATTTGTCCTTTTGTTTTTTGTAGACAAAGACTGCTCCTGATGAACGAGATATGCAATTGCTTTCACCAAAAGCACCAACAAATATCTTACCCTCAGCAATTTGTAATTTTTCACCAAAATGATCCAGAGATTTAGGATGCCTGGACTTGATCTCTTCTTTCAATCTCCATTTGCCAAATTTTTTGTTAAAGATATATACGCTACCGCTGTATCGATAATTTTTATCTCCTTTATTGTCATTATTATGATTTTCCAAATTATAGCGAAAACTAACCGGAGCCCCTATTACCAATGTGTTACTCTCAATTGCAAGAGACCTCCCGAATGAAATATCAACACTCGTTGACAAATCGTTTATCTTGCCGGCATCAATAACCTTCTCCAACTTCCATTCGCCTTTCTTTCGATTGTAAATATATACCCTGCCAATATCTTCAGATAATTCGCCCGTATTGTAGAACTGATTATTATTCATATTATACTCACCTGAAATCACCAGCGTATTCCCATCAACAGCAAGATGGCTTCCAAAATTTTCATCCTGAGAACCTTCAGGGGGATAAATTGTTGTAATTTTTCCCCAACTATCATTTATATTTTTATAAATATCAACTGCTCCATAAGATTTCGATATGCTGTCGTAGTATGAGTCACCTCCAACATATAAATAATTCCCATCAAACACCAATGATGATGCATAATTATCAAAATTACTATTTAGTGTTTGCTGCAATTTCCAATCGCTTCCTTTTTTTCTGTAAAGATCAATTTTTACGTTGCCGTCTTCATCTCCTCCAATTGCAATCCAATTATCAGAAACAGCAATTGAATGGTTGCCATATCCATTAGAAAAGTCTTCCAAATTTTTAGATAACCTCCAAGAACTCCCATGCTTTTGATAAATTTCTACCAAATCGTTTCTGTATTTCACCAGTGCAGTGTCTTTTTCTACAACTACATTATCAACTGGGTATTTTCTTGGTATATTTTTTTGACTGGCTCCAATCCGTTTTCTAATAATAACCGGAAATTGTACTTTTTCGGGATTGAATGAGTAGTTACGATAATTAGTAAAAACATAACCCCTTTTGCTTCGAGTTGATTGCTCTTCTATAGCTATAAAATTACAGCTATCATCCAATGCAAATGAAGCATCTAAATTATCATAAATATATGTTGGATTCTCATCTTCAGGTGGTGGATTTTCATAATAATTATAATCGCTTTCATAAAAATCTTCATAGGTGATAGAATTACTCATCCCGACTGAAATACCACCTAAATTTGTTGTAAACAATGCTTCTATAACAAATTTATCACTATTAATTCTATCCCTTTTTTCAACAATGATTTCCTGATCAATATAGGTTCCTGAAACCCTCCACTTTTCTGCAATGGTATCGTTCCACTTTATTAGTACAGTTGAATCTTCAATCTTTTCATACACAGGGTCTGAAAATTCCTGCATATTTTCACCATCCCCATATCTTGTCAATTTTCGGGAATAATACATGGTTTCACCAGTATAAGACTTCCAATGTATTTTCATCCCAGACTCTTCATCAATTGTCACTTGTACACCTTCCAAAATATCAAACTCGAAACAATTTGAAACCGCAGACACCGATAACAAGAGAATGAAAATTGTTACTATAATCGCTTTATTTTTCATAGGAAACACTCTCTAAGCCGCATTCCTTGAAGCATTAATACTGCCAAAAAAGGCTCGGATAATGATTTTTTCATAGACCGATTTGAGTTCATCGTTTCGTTCGCCTCGCTCCATCGCCTTAACCTGCATCAGGGCATATTGCTGAATGGTGATTAACGGCAATATGATGTTTTCACGAATTTCGATGGAAGCTCTGGTGTTTGGTGCATTTTCCAGAAGCTGTGTTTGTCCTGAAATTTCCAAAACCAGACGTTTGGTGAGTTGAAATTCATCATGAATATTTTGCCAGAATTGTGAAAACTTATTATCATTTTGCAGATAGGAAGTCAGCGGAAAATAACTTTTGCAAAGCGATTGCATGGAGTTATCAATCAGCGTTCGGAAAAACAGCGATTTTTTATAGAGTTTTTTAATTTCATCGAGTTTGCCCCCATCTTCATAATGTTTGAGAGCCGTTCCCACACCATAAAAACCCGGAACATTTTGCTTCATTTGTGTCCATGCACCGACAAAAGGAATCGCCCGCAAGTCTGAAAGAGTGAGCTTTCCAGCCGATTTTCTTTTAACCGGGCGAGAGCCAACATTGGTCAAGCCGTAATATTTCAATACTGAAACATTTTCCAGATAATCAATAAATAAGGGGTCGCTTTTGAAATTTCTGTAGGCATCATATCCCAAATCCGCCAAATGACTGATAGTCTCCATTTGCTTGCCATTCAACTGAGCCACATCACCTTTGAACACCGAGTTCTCCAATCCCGAACACAACAATTGTTCAAGGTTATAACGAGATGAGTTTAATGTGCCATAGTTTGATGAAATCGTTTGTCCCTGAATGGTTAATTCAATCTCATGATTGGCAATTTTATCTCCCAGCGACGAATAAAACTTATTGGTATTTCCACCACCACGAGCCGGAGGTCCGCCCCGACCGTCAAAGAAACAATATCAACTCCATGTTTTTTTGACAATTCGCTGAGCTCCAGTTTGGCTTTGAAAATACTCCAGTTGGCTCGCAAATATCCGCCATCTTTGGTTCCATCAGAATAACCAAGCATAACAAACTGTCTTTGCATTCTCCGTTGTAAATGCTTTTGATAAACAGGATTGTTGTAAAGATTGGTAAGAATTTCTTTGCCATTTGACAAATCATCTATGGTTTCCAATAACGGCGTGACATCCAATGCCAATTCGGCTTCGTTCCAACCACAAAGCCGTGCTAACGCATAAACTTCAATGATGTTTTTTGTAATTTGTGTGTTTTAAATGATATAACGATGACAAGCTTCGACACCGTTTTGATGTTGAATTTCCTGAATGGCATAAATTGATTGGAGTGTTTCTCTGGTCAGCTCATCTTCAAAAATATCCGGCGGGACTTTTCCTTTTAAATTTTGTAAAACTTCGATTTGTTGTTTCTCAGACAAATTATCATAATTTTGCGGAACATCACTCTCAATTAAACCTACAAGTCTTCCTTGATGAAATGCTGAAAAGATATCATCCAAAACCTTTCCGTGGACTCTGGAATCCTGACGAATATCCAAAGAAGTGAAATAAAAACCGAACAATTTCACTTTAACGATAAAGTCTTCCACAACCTCTACGAACAAACCATTATGTTGTTTACGAATGATTTCCTCGATTTCTGACAAGTCCTCAATCAACTCTGTTTTGTTTCGGTATTTGTCTCCAAGAGTGTTATAGGTGGATGCTGATAATTTGTTGTAAACAGCTTCTACTAACTCACTGACACCTGAGAAAGTAATGCGCTGTCTGAGTTTTTTGGCATCACGGAAATAACAAAGCAAAATCCGGCGTTTAAGCTCCTTAGCTGTTTTTAATGTGATTTCAGAAGTCACAAAAGGATTACCATCGCGATCACCACCTGGCCAGAAACCCACCTGAATGACATCTTTGTCAAATCCCTTAACTCCTAAGCGAGCGAGTTCCTCACGGAGTCTGGAATGAACCGTTGCCACCGAGTGATAAAACACATTTTCCAAGTACCACATCAATCTTGTGGCTTCATCATAAGGTGTTGGCTTGGATTTATTTACAAATGCAGTTCGGCCTAATTGCTGCAATAAAACATTGATGTTTTCCAAATCATCTTTTCTAATGGCGTTCTCTAATTCCTTAACAATGGATAAAACCATCCCTTGATAAAATTGCGTCGGATGAGCTGTCAGAACAATTTTCGCTTTGAAGTCTTTAAGTTTTTTTATCAATCGTGAAGATTTATGTGAACCCACAGCCCGGTTAAAAACATAAGGAATCGTACCATTGCCATTAAAATCATGGATGGTTTCGTACGCTGCATCCTCTATAGCATCAAACAAAACCACTTGTCTTTCAATGTATTGTATAAACTTAAAAAACAGCGAAATTTTCGATTTCTCATCATTAATTTCGGTGTGCTTTTCAAAAAAATCATCAATGATTTGTTGTGGGTTTTTATTTTCCAGAAAACCGGCATGACAAGATTTTGCCAGCAATGGTAATAACAGCCCCACATTGGAAATCTGATCAAACGGCAAGGTCAAAAACAGACTGTTATAAATCTGAAATTTGGTAGCGATATTATTTTGAAATGACTTTTGTGTATCCATTCTCAAAGTTTATCACTAAATACTTAAAAATACAGATTGTTTTATCGAGACTTTTGTCTTATTGGGAAATATCACTTTTACCACTTTTTTAGACGAATGTTCTAATTTACATATTATCAAAACTATGGATAATAAAACTTTTAAATACAACTATAAAATAATATGTTTGAAGATAAAACCGGACAAAACGTCCCACAAGTTACATTCCCAGTTAGGCATAATTTTGAATGGCAAAGCTGGAGCAGCGAAGATTTGTTTGCTAACAAAACCGTCGTTGTATTCTCGCTTCCGGGTGCCTACACTCCGACCTGTTCAGCATCACACCTGCCGCGCTATGATCAACTGGCACCGGTGCTGAAAGAAAATGGCGTTGACGAAATCTATTGTATCAGCGTTAATGATACCTTTGTCATGAATGCCTGGGCGAAAGATTTAAAAGTCAAGAACGTTAAAATGCTTCCTGACGGCAACGGACAGTTCACTGAAGGTATGGGTTTATTGGTTGACAAACAACAAGTGGGTTTCGGTAAACGCTCGTGGCGTTATTCGATGTTAGTTAAAAACGGCGTGATTGAAAAAATGTTTATCGAACAGGAAAAACCGGGTGATCCGTTTGACGTATCTGATGCCGATACCATGTTAAAACATCTGAATTCCGATGCAAAACCACCGGCATCAATCACTATTTTAACTAAAGACACTTGCCCATTTTGCAAAAAAGCCAAAGAAATGCTGGATGCACATCATTTAACTTATGAAGAAATTGTTATCGGTAAGGATGCCACGCATATAACAACTCGTGCACTTTCCGGCGATGGCGTTGTACCTAAAGTGTTTATTGATGGTCAATTGATTGGTGGAAGCACCGATTTGGAAGAGTATTTGAAGTCATAAAATCCTTTTCAAAATACAAACAAAAAAGCCAAACATTAAAGTTTGGCTTTTTTCGTTAAACTGACTTTAAAAAGTTAGTCCTTTTTATCTTCTTTTTTTTCCGGCTTATCAAGCAGAGCTTTAATAGAAAGCCTTACACGGTTTTGTTTGTCGATTTCCAGAACTTTCACTTTTACGGTATCGCCTTCTTTCAGAACATCTGAAACATTTGCAACACGACTATGTGAAATTTCTGAAATGTGAACCATTCCGTCTTTACCCGGAAGAACATTGACGAATGCTCCAAAGTCCATGATTTTAACAACTTTGCCTTCATAAACCGCACCGACTTCAACATCAGCAGTAATCATTTCAATGCGTCTCACCGCTTCACGAGCATCTTCACCATTAACCGCAGCAATTGTCACCACGCCATCATCAGTGATTTCAATTGTTGTATTGGTTTCTTCGGTCAATGCGCGGATGGTTGCACCACCTTTACCAATCACTTCACGGATTTTATCCGGGTGAACAGTCAAAGTCAGAAGTTTTGGAGCATAATCAGACATTTCTTCACGACCGGCACCCAGAACTTTATTCATTTCGCCAAGGATATATTCGCGTCCGCCTTTCGCTTGTGATAAGGCTTTTTGCATGATTTCTTCAGTGATTCCTTCAATCTTGATGTCCATTTGCAGAGCTGTGATACCTTCGGAAGTTCCTGCTACTTTAAAATCCATATCGCCAAGATGATCTTCATCACCTAAAATATCGGAAAGAACCGCAAATCCGTCACCTTCTTTAATCAATCCCATCGCAATTCCGGCGACCGGAGCTTTTAAAGGAACTCCGGCGTCCATCATTGAAAGTGATGAACCGCAAACTGAAGCCATTGAGCTTGAACCGTTCGATTCTGTGATTTCTGAAACCACACGAATCACATAAGGAAATTCTTCTTCATTCGGCATTACTGCCATCAAACCGCGTTTTGCCAGTTTGCCATGTCCGATTTCACGACGTTTCGGTCCACCTGCAAATCCGGTTTCACCCACACAATATGGAGGGAAGTTGTAATGCAACATGAAACGATCTTTTTCTTCGCCGTCCAGTGCATCAATTAACTGAGCATCTCTACCTGTTCCCAAAGTGGTTACTACAACCGCTTGAGTTTCACCACGGGTGAACAAAGCGGAACCATGAGTTCTCGGCAGAATTCCTGTTTTCACCGTGATTTGACGAACATCTGACAATCCACGACCGTCAATTCTTGGTTGGCCGGTGAGAATTTTCTTACGAACATGAGCTTTTTCAATCAAGGCAATGATTTCATTCACTTCTTCAGCGCTAGGAGAATCTTCGGCATCGGAAACTAATTTCTCCAAGGCTTCGTTTCTCATTGCAGATAATTTTTCGTATCTGCTGGCTTTGTCACTGGTGTTGTAAGCTTCAATCAATTGATTGGCAATCACTTCTTTTACGCTGTTAACAACATCTTGTTTCATCTCAGGAGCTTGCCACTCCCATTGCTGAACACCGGTTTCTTCAACCATTTCATTGATTGCGTTGATAACGACTTGTTGTTGTTGATGTCCAAAACTAACTGCGCCCAGCATCACCTCTTCCGATAACAAAGCGGCTTCCGACTCAACCATAAGAACCGCAGATTCTGTACCTGCTACAACCAATTCCAGTTGAGAGCCTTTGAGCTCTTCCTTTGATGGGTTGAGAATGTATTCACCATCTTTATAACCGACTTTTGCGGCTCCGATAGGACCCTGGAAAGGTGCTCCTGTTAAACTGATTGCAGCTGATGCGCCAATCAACGCCGGAATATCTGCATCCACTTCTTTACAATATGAAATCACAGTTGCTGTTACCTGAATTTCATTATTGAATCCTTTTGGAAATAAAGGTCTGATTGGACGATCAATCAAACGACTCACCAAAGTTTCTTTTTCAGTTGGTCTGCCTTCGCGCTTAAAAAAACCGCCGGGAATTTTACCGGCGGCATAGAATTTTTCTTGATAATTAACTGTTAACGGAAAGAAGTTTTGTCCCGGAACCGCTTCCTTTTTTGCTACCGCCGCAACCATCACAACGGTATCTCCCATTCTTGCTATTACTGTCGCACTTGCCTGTCTTGCGATCTCACCTGTTTCTAACTCTACAGTATGTTTGCCATACTGAAATTTTTTTGTATATTTAGCCACTGCTATTTTCACCTATAATTTTTTCTTTCCGACATATAAAAAAGGTACTTTTTACAGTACCTTTTTGATTTCTTACCTACGCAAGCCCAAACGCTTGATGAGTTCCTGATAACGATTTTCGTCTTTTGCTTTCAGATATTTCTGTAGCTTACGACGTTGATTAACCAACTTAATCAGACCTCTTCTGGAGTGAAGATCTTTTTTGTGAGTTTTAAAATGCTCAGTTAAGTATTCGATACGAGCTGTCAACAATGCAATTTGCACATCTGCTGATCCGGTGTCGTTTTCGCTGGTTTTGTAATCGTTGATAATTTGTTGAGTTTGTTCATTTGTCAACATGACATTTCTCCTGAATATGGGATAGCATTTATAAAAGAATGAGCCAATCCCTCGTTAATAGTACCGATTGGACGTTGAACAATCGTTCCAACCAGATTAATTCGCCTTGATAGCGAGGGTGCGTATTTTATGTTATAACCCCTAGCAATGCCAATGAAAACTCCCAAATTTATTGAAAAGCTCCCAATTATCCGATATTGTTTGCAATCGTTTTAAGGAATCGAATTTATGTCAGCAACCAGCTCGTTGGAACAAAAATTATTGAAATCTGCTCAATCAGCCATGCAAAAGGCTTATGCTCCTTATTCCAACTTTTCTGTCGGAGCTGCAATTATTGATGAAAACAACCAAATTCACAGTGGCTGTAATGTCGAAAATTCGGCTTATCCTTTAGGCGTATGTGCCGAAGCGTCTGCCATCTCAAGCATGGTACTTTCAGGTGGCAAAAAAATTAAAAAAATACTGTTGGTTAGTTCAGGGCATTTGCTGACAACACCTTGCGGCGGATGCCGGCAGAAAATCAATGAGTTTGCCGATGATGATACTGAAATATTGGTTTATCACGACCAGCAAATCAAATCCTTCACAATTTCGGATTTATTGCCTTTTTCCTTCGGAAAACAAAACTTACAAGAATGAAAAAAATTCCGTTAATTCCTTTAATCATTGCAACAGCAATGGTTATTTTGATGATCAATCTGGGCTTCTGGCAGTTGCGACGAGCTGCCGAAAAACAGGAACTCTTAACATTGCTCGCCGATGAAAATATCACTAGAGTTCATGTCAGTTCGCAGCTTGAAGAACTTCCGCGATATGCAAATGTTGAAATTCACGGAGAATTTTTACCGTCACCTCAATTGACTCTGGAAAATCAAATCCATAACAAGGAAGTCGGAGTTCATGTTTTTACTCCTTTCAAAATTTCAGGAATTGAAACCATTATCATGGTGAATCGTGGCTGGATTAGCAACAACAAATTCAACAACAACCTCACCAAAATCCAATCCGAGCCGAAACTCATCAAAGGCAAACTCAATTCATCACCGCAAGTTGGCTTGCGTCTGGGTGAAATCAACCTGAAAGACCTCGATATCCAAAAAGTAACTTATTACGAAGAGGATAAAATCAACAATCTCCTACAGAAAAAACTATGCTCCGAATCTCCTTGTGAAATCAGCAAGAATATTTTATTACTTGATGAAAGCGTGTCCGACGGGTTTAAACGTGTATGGCATCCCGTCATTATGCCTCCGGCAAAACACAAAGCCTATGCCTTGCAATGGTTCGGCATGAGTTTTGTCCTGATCATTGTTTTTATTTTCTGGGTTCGAAAGCTATAGATTACTCGACAAATTCTTTAACAATTTATTTAAAATTCCTTATAACCTGTTGATTTTTACACACCTTATTCGTGTCAAGATATTTTTTAACTATTTTTCTTGCAATTTTCCACAACTTAGCTAAACAATTATCATAACCTTTTGTTTTTATTAAATAAATTTATACTGGTTAATTTTTAACCAGTTTGATAAACATCCTGTATTTATCAGCTTTCCATCGACCTATTTTGAAGTTATCCACAAAGTTATCCACAGGCATTGTGAACAAACATTGTTAGTGTTTCTAAAACAACAACTTATAAGGTGTTTGAAGAATTTAGGTAAGGAATTTGACATAAATTACAAAATTGTAATTTTTAAAAAAAACCTTGTTTTCCTTTCGCAAAAAACTAACATATATCCATGCCTGTTTCTGATCAAAAAATCATCCGTGTTGCTTTACCGATTCCTTTTGCTGACACTCTGAGTTATTTAGTTCCTGACCATCTTTGTGGCAAACCAATTGAGGTTGGAATGCGGGTGGTCGTGCCGTTCAGAAACAAACAATTGGTTGCAGTTATTGTCAGTCTTTCACCCGGAGATTATACAAAAAATTTAAAACACATTATTGAAATACTGGATAAAGATATTTTTCTTCCCCAGAAAAATATTGAGTACATGAAGAAAGTTCATCAGTATTATCTGCAACCTTTTGGAGAAGTGATTTTCAGCGGCATTCCCAAGTGGTTTAAGAATAAAAACAACCCTAAACTTCCCAAAGAAATCTGGTGGCAAGTGAAAGAAAATATTTCTGATAAGGAAATCGAAACATTACTGAAGTCCGAAAAGCAAAAAAATATCTTCTATTACTTGCGTGATAATGGTCCGTTACAAAGTCGTTCCATGACCCATGTTGATTCCAGCCCGTCTTCTCAATGCCAATCGCTACTCAAAAAAGGCTTATTAGTGCAATCGGAACTGTGCTTTGTCGATGCCCATCCGCCTGCTGACCCGGATTTCATATTAACATCAGACCAGCAAAAAGCATTTGATTCAATAAACAAGAGTTCAGGATTTCAAACTTTCTTGCTGGATGGAATCACCGGTTCCGGTAAAACCGAAGTTTATATTCGATTGGTTAAACAGTTCGTCAATAACAAGCAACAAGCCTTGGTTTTAGTCCCTGAAATCGGACTGACACCTCAGCTTTTTCATGAGTTTGCCAAACGTATTCATGGCTGTGTGGCTGTTTTGCACTCCGGTTTAACCGATGCCGCTCGTGCCAGAGCGTGGCAAAAAGCCAAATCCGGTGAAATTGATGTGATTGTTGCCACCCGTTCGGGAATCTTTACACCGTTTGCAAATCTTGCCATTATCATCGTCGATGAAGAGCACGATTTGAGTTTTAAACAGCAAGACGGTTTTCGTTATTCTGCTCGTGACTTAGCGGTGATGCGAGCACAATTTGAAAACTTACCGGTTATTTTAGGCTCTGCTACTCCATCGTTGGAAACCTTTAACAATGCACAAAATGGCAAATATCACTGGTTGAAATTGCGTGAGCGAACCAACAAACAAAACCTGCCGGCTATAAAAATTCTTGATGTCAGAAAACATAAGATGCTCAAGGGTCTTTCGAAAGCCGTTTTAGGTCAAATTGACCAAGAATTGCAACAAGGCAATCAGGCATTGGTTTTTCTCAATCGCCGTGGCTGGTCACCCAAAATCACCTGTCAGGACTGTGGTTGGGTGGCAGAATGTGATCATTGCGACACATATCTGACTTATCACAAATACATGGATCGACTGCGTTGTCATCATTGTGAAAGAATTTACGGTATTCCTGAGTTTTGTCCACAATGTGGTTCACAAAAAATCGAAACCATGGGAGTCGGAACTGAAAAACTACACAAAGGATTAGCTGAAAACTTACCAAATGCCGAAATCATCCGTGTTGACCGAGATACTGTTAAAACATCCAATCAATGGCAAAAAACTGTTGATGAAATCAAAACCGGCAAACCTTGTGTTTTGGTAGGCACGCAGATGCTCTCCAAGGGTCATGATTTTCCGAATCTGACCTTGGTTGTCATTGTTAATGTTGACAATAGCTTTTATTCGCTGGATTTTCGCGCTACCGAACATCTTTCTCAACTGATGATTCAGGTCTCCGGACGTGCCGGAAGAAAACACAAGAAAGGTCAAGTGATTATTCAGACTCAATGTCCGCAAAATGAATTTTTTGAGTTGCTTCTTGGCAAAAATTATCAAGAATACGCCACTCATGAACTCAAACTTCGTCAACAAGTCGGTTTTCCACCGGCGAGTTTTATGTCCATCATTAGAGCCCGTTGTAAAGATGAAAAAAAGCTAGAGTTTTTTTTGGAAACGGTAAACAACAACACCCCTCAAGACCCCAATGTCAGCGTGTTAGGACCAATTCCCGCGCCAATTTACAAAAAAATGGGGCAATATCAAATGCAACTGATATTTAACGCCAATAACCGCAAATCGCTGCATCAATCATTAAAAAATGCATTGATAATGATTCGCAAAGATAAAATTGACAATGGAATTATCTGGAATCTGGATATTGACCCGGTGAATTTGAGCTAATTTTGCATTCAAAAACACAAATAACAGGTTTACCATGAAGGAATTTAAGAGCATGAAGTGGGTTGAAATTAATCAAAGGATAAAGCAGTTATATTTTAACCCTTACGTTCTCTGCGTTCCTTAAAAAAACCTTCATAAATCTATTTGTCCGAAAATTATCTCGTTCCAAATATCTTATCACCGGCATCTCCTAATCCCGGGATGATGTATCCTTGCTCATTGAGATGACTGTCAATAGCTGCGACATAGATTTCGACATCGGGGTGTTTTTCCTGCACTTTTTTAATTCCTTCGGGTGCAGCTACCAGAAATATACCAACAACATCTTTACAGCCGGCTTGTTTTAATGCGTCCAGTGTGGCAATGAGTGTACCGCCGGTAGCCAGCATGGGATCAATAACAATCACTTTGCGGTTTTCGATGTCTTTGACCAGTTTTTTGTAATAGCAACTGGCTTCCAGAGTTTGTTCATCACGTTCAAAACCGACAACTGAAACCCTGGCATTGGGTACAATTTGCAGAACTCCGTCCAGCATTCCCATTCCGGCTCTGAGTATCGGAACAACGGTCATTTTCTTGCCGGCAATTTCTTCAATTTCAGTGGTGCCATTCCATGTTTCAACGGTTTTGGAAACCATTTCAAGGTTACGACAGGCCTCATAGGTCAACATCGCTCCGATTTCTGAAATAATTTCTCGAAAACTTTTAATGCTGATGTCTTTTTTTCTCAGCAAACCGAGTTTGTGTTGAATGAGCGGATGTTTAATTTCATGAACAGCCATAAATGTTTCCCTTGATTGAAAGCCCATATTCTAGCAGATATTCTTATATTGAACATCTGCTGGCATTTTATCATACAGGTTTTTTATTCAATGTCAGAAATTTACTGAAATAGCTTGTTTTAAAGATTTAAGTTGGTAATTTATATGCTAGTATCATGAGGATAATTCAAATAAATCAAGGGGGAATAATGAAGAATAATAAACCTTTTCAAGTCTCAATTTTTATTTTTGCATGTTTGTTGAGTAATTTCAGCATAGCTTCTTCCATTGACATCGGTCAGGGCAGTACTGTTAACTTTGGGAATTCCATTGTAAATAACCCAAGTCATAGTTTAACCAATTCGGGCACGGCTATTTTTGCAGACCAGTCTGCTTAGTTTTTCAAATAGCAATAATGCTCAGTCATCAGCTAATGGAGCGACCATAAGCATAGTTGAAGATTGGGATAATAACGGCACATTTAATGCAGGAAACTCGACTGTCAATTTTATTGATGGAGGTTCTAACACAAGCAAAATTTCGGGAGAAACTCGTTTTAACATTCTGACTGTAGCATCTACAGTTGACAAATTATTAGAGTTCCAAGCGTCCAGCCAGCAAATTGTTATGCAACACTTGCAATTGACTGGAGTTGATGGAAATTTACTAACAATAATTAGTGATTCTCCAGGAGATGAAGCAATGCTTGCGCTTGCACTAAGTGCTTCTCAATTAATCGACTATGTTGATGTTACCGATAATTATGGTACGGCACAAGTCATTGCTCCGGGTTCTCCTGAATCTTTCAATTCAATTCAGGGAAGTAACGTCAGAGGTTGGTTCGGTACTCCTTTGGCATTTCCTATTCCATCTTTAAGTCTAATTGGCTTACTAATATTGTCCACTGTACTCATTCTTCTGGCTTCAAAAAATAAAATAAAGGGGTTCAATCATGAATAAAAATAAAAAATATTAGTTATGGCACTATTGAGTGCTTATGCTCAAATCCAGGCGGATGATGTCACCATTACTCCCGATTCCGGAGATGGTATGGTCATTACCAATCAAGCTGGTACACAAGAAGATATGCGTGTCAATGAAGATGGAAGTGTATATTTCAGATCGGTTCCAACAGCTCCTTTACAAACAGATCCAATTTGTACTGATGGCGCAACCGGTGTTCTTGGCGTTTGTGATGCAAATACTTTTATTGGTCCGCAAGGACCCCAAGGCGATCCGGGGCCGCAGGGACCGCAAGGCATTCAAGGTCCTGTTGGACCACAAGGGCCTGCCGGAGAGGGATTATCAGCAACCTTTATCGGAGCTACAACAACTTTAAGTACAGATAATCAATTTATTATAGTTACTGCAGATGTCACTATTACTCTTCCTGCAACTCCGGCTGATGGCCAATTGTTAGAAATCATTTTACTGGAAGATGGTCCTGCCCAGTACACCATTGATGGCAATGGTCATCCATTCAGAGCTGGAGGGATTGACTACAACTCATTCGTTGTACCCAATAATTTGAAACTTGTTTATTCATCAAGCCTTGGTAAGTGGTATTTTCGTTAATTAATAAATATATTAGTTTTTTAAAAACGATAACGTCTCAGATAATACCATCATTATCTGAGACGTCATTTGTGGTATCAGAATTTATTCAAATCCGTTGTTGAAAATTATTTCTGTTCCAAAAATCGTGCCAATACCAACTCCACCTGTACCAATAATCTCTTTTAAATGAGGTTGACCTGACTTCTCGAGGATACCGGCAGCATCTGGGTCGTCCTCTATTTCTGCCTCAATTAATTCTATAATTCCTACAGATAATTCATTGGACATATCGTCATAGGTAGCCTCAGAAATTTCAACTTGCATTCCAACTTCAAGTTGAGCAAAGAATGTAGCCATATCGACCGGATTTTCATCAATAATAAATTGTGAACTCGTTGAATCAATATTCACATTATTAATTGCCAATTGTGGCATACTTACAGCTGTCAGTTCACCTCTTAATGACACATCATTGTAATCGGCACTTCCTCTTTCTCTGACACGTTGTAAAAATATCTGTCCTTGCGAATCAATGAAACCTCTAACCTCCACTTGTATAGGAGATATGATACCCGACGAAAGAATATCATCTTCATCTCTAGTCTGAGGTGTAATCAAAAATTCTTGGTCAAATAAAGATAAACTTTGATTTATTGTTACGTCAACAGGATTGAGTGGTAGTTCTGCTCTCACTCTGATATGTAAAAAGCGAATGGTTGTTGCAGTGATCAACTGAGTGTCCGTATTAATCAACCCTTGAATTTCAACCTTTGTACCTACATCCAGATGTTCAAACTCACCGTTATCAAATTCTGTATTGCTATCAAATGAAACGATAAAATCATTAATTCGAATCGTCGATAAATCAATAATTTCAGAAACGAACCCTTCAACAACAATCGGAATCGAATCATTCCCGGGAATGATTTCTATATCCGGCGGTTCACACTCTATTCCTGTCAGAGTAGAAAGCAAACCATTATTATTGCTGATATATGCCGCATCCGGATCGGCATCAATTGATACAAAAGTGTTTTCCACGAAACCATCTGTACAATTCAAAGGCACAACCGCATTAATATTCAGAGCGAGTCCCCCGATAGTGAAGTCAGTTGCTGTAATGTTTCTTGCAAACCCTCGTAATGACCATTCATCCAAGGTTGGCATCAGTTCTAATCGACTCAATTGCATGGAATTATCGGCTTCGTTAATCGAACCGGCAACCGTCACTAAGTCACCCAGATTTAAATCATCCATTGATGCTATACCAGCTAGAACAGTATCACCGGTTACATAAACACTCTGGTCCATAATTTTTAAAGGTGATAATGAAGTCACAGGACCGCTAATGTCGCTAAGGATGATAATTTCAGTGATTGTTCCTTGCGAAATTGTTGCATTAACATCACTATCAACAATAAATCGCGCCTTAAAACCACCGGTGCCAATAATTTCAAATGGAAACTGAACCCCTGAGTTGCCATTGACAGTCACCACAGTACTTTCTGTAATGGTAAAGTCTCGGATTCCATTGACATTAATTGTTTGAGCAACAAGAATGCTGCTAAATAAAAATAATACCAATATAAAAAGGATGTTTATTTTTTTCATTTTACTTCTCTTCAAAATAGTAAGCCCCCAAGCCTAGCGTTTGTGTTTCCTGCTTTTCATCAATATTTTCGGTTAAAGCAGACAATTTATTGTCAATAGCAACCAATAACTTATCAGTCTCAGAATAAATAAACCGGATTGCTTCTTCTTTTTTGTCAAGTGGGATTTTTCTATTCAATACAATTTTTTGATATCTTTTCCTTGTCATTTCTTCTTCTGATTCATTGAAAACCAAAGTGTTTAATAGTGCTCCGGTCGATAAACCTGAAACTTCCAGATTGATGAGTTTTTGTTTATCCGGTGTTTGTGCATAATCTTGCCTGACCAGTGTGACCTCATCATCTTTTAGCATAACCGATCCGACATTAATTAGCTCATCAAGAATCGACCGCATTGTTGCACCACCGCTGTATTTTTCCGTCAAGCTACTAAAAGACTTTTCTCCATAAACAGGTAATTTTTTGGGATTTCCGCCATTTAAATAATCTTTATCACTACACCATCCGGATAATACTTTTGTTGCACGATTCCATTTTTGTTCGGTCACTTCCAGTGGCTTTTCAATTTTTAAAATTCTGTCAATTTCCATTCTCGACAATCCTGTTAATACTGCAACACGGGTTTTAGTTTGCTTTTTATCAGGGTTGATTCTGAATTCTTTTTTATCAAAAGCAGTATCCACATAAATCCGCTTTAACCAATCCGAAGCAGTCTGATAGGGGATTGAATTTCTTAAAAATAGTACGACAAGAGGTTTAAAAACCCTAAATGCCATATAACTCAACAACCTGTTTAACTCTCCCATACTCATTAAATTCTATCCTCACTCTCTCTAGCAAATATGATTATACACAAATTATTATATTTGTAAATATATTTACATTTAAATCACAAGTTACATTGTTGTCCGTCAATTACAGACAATTTCTTTGCTAAAAGCTCGCCCTGACCAAAGATTGATATCCCTGAACTGTAGGCAACAGAAATTGAGTTACAATGATTAATCTGCATTTGGACAGACCCCCAAGGTAAAACGTTTACAGACTCAGAACTAAACTCATCTCCGAAATAGGTTCCATCTGTGATTGACACCTCATTGAATTGAATAAGTCCGAACTCATCAATATTTCCAACTGATAAAAACCATTTCTGATTACCCACATCATCATAGGAAAACCAATACATTAAAACGCGGTTATTTCCAAGATATTCCATCATCCAGCCTTCGCCACTGTGACTCGGATCATACCATGAACCCGTCAACCAATTGTAAGTGTCATCAGACTGCTGAGTCACCCCACACTCAAAACCATTAACTGAGGTTAATCGATTGAAACTATGATGACCATAACCATAATCAAACATTTCCGACTCATAATTAATTATTCCGTTATTACACCCATCAAATTCAACCGAAATATCACCCCAAGTGATAACTTCAACATCATCCGGGTTAAATGCTTCACCAAAAATCCCTCCATGTGTGATGTTCAGATTATCAAAGACAACTCTATTTTGATATTTTTTTCCAACTCCTAGAATCCAGGCTTGATCGGCAATATCAGGAAGATAAGTAAACCAAACGATGAGAACATTATCATTTGGCAGCATTTGTAGAATGTAACCTTCACCACTTCTACCGGAGTCATACCAAGAACCCGTCATTGTGCTATTCAATACAAATTCAGAATCTGACCATTGCGAACTAAATATCTCAAACTCTCCTTCGAGTTGGTTTTCTGTGCTATCCTCTTGCTCCCAAACAGCTATGAATTGACCACTTTCAGTATTAAAAGCAATATCAGCTCTGCGTGCATCATATAATAAACTTCCTTCGACACCGGCAAATGAGAGCCTCTCACTGGTTTTCCCTAATCTGACATATGACTCTGCATCTAGTCTCTGTGTAAATATTTCGAACTCGCCATCAACCGCATCATCTCCCCTCCAAACAACAACATATTGATTTGAAAGAGGTGAATACTCAACTTTAGGACGAAATGCATCAAAAGAGTTCGAGCCAATCGGACCCATTTCTGAGATTAAAAAATCATTCTTTCCTTTCTCTATGGCATTTGAATCCAATACTTGGCCATAAATTTCAAATTCATTTCCAACATGACCATTTTTTGAGTCATCTGCTGACCAAACAACCAAGTACTCATTCAGTAAGCTGTTGTATGTCACATCCGGATATTTTGCCGCTCGCGCGATATCTCCATTCAGCCCGACATACGAAACAGAAGTTGAATCACTCCCCAAGAGTTGACCGGTTTGAGCATTGATGCGTCTGGCATAGATTTCATACTCATCAGGAACCCTTCCGTCTCTGTCATCTTCTCCATACCAAACAACCAGGAACTCATTATCCCTCGAGTTATAGGATGCAACCGGGGAAAAGGCATTATATTCAGCACTATTAGCAGGTCCCATGTTTGAAATAACAAAGTCTTTATTGCCTTTTTCATTCAAGTTGGTATCCAAAAGCTGACCGTAAATTTCAAAACTTCCCAACGGACTTGCTGCACTGCCTTCCTCCCCATGCCAAACCACCAGATATAAATTGTCTTGCGAATTATATGAAACATGAGGATTTAAAGCGTCATAAGAGCGATTGGCTGTTGGCCCCATGTCGCTCACTCTCTTGGCGCTACCAATCAAAGATCCATCGACCGCATTGATTCTTTGTGCAAAAATCTCAAACTCACCTTCAACCATGCCATTTTTGTTATCATCACCGAACCAAACTACAACAAATTCATTGGCATCCGCGTTATAAACAACTTCCGGTTGTCTGGCATGATATTTATTTGATAAAGTTGCACCATTAAAACTGACTCTAAATGTATCGGTGACAACTTCATCATTTTCTGCATTCAATAGCTTACCAAATATTTCGACTTCGTCGGGAGCAAGGTTTGCTGCCTGATCATTTCCTTCCCAGACAATTAAATATTTATTTTGATTAGTATTAAAGGCAACAGCCGGCTCGGTAGCATCATAATTTCGATTCTTTTCAAGTCCAACGTAAGTCAAACGATTGGGTTGCGCCCACTCACCTGATTGCCCCAAACTAGTTACAAATACTAAACCTAATATTATTTTTTTCATAATTTTCTCCTATAACTCAAATTGAAATCTGAGTTGATAAATGTCTAAGTCTTCATAAACTCCGGAACTGTTTGGTGTGGCTTTAGCTCGGATTGCATTAAACATCACTCTGCTTTTATTATTGATGTAATAATTCAGTCCCAGTGAGTAATTCTTTTCCTTACCGGCACTCAAATCAGCTGAGTTTAAATCCAGAAAGCTGTACCGAGCACTCACTTCCCAAGTTTTGTATTTCTCTGTTCTTGTCGAGCGCCATTCTCCTTTTCTATAGTTGAATCGGCGCTTTCCATTAAAAATTTTACTGACAATAAAATACCCTCCCTGATAACTTAAATTGCCACCAAACTCACGTTGAACCTGGTTTCCTATGTATTCCGTTTGCAGTGTCCAATTGTTTTTTTGCCATAACCCCTCTATTCCGAAAGTTTGCATTTTTGAAACAAAATAGAGCTCGTCGGTATCCAATAGCCGAGTCCCATAAGTTTGTGATTCCGGTTTGGTTCTGACTCTGATAAAGTCTTCAGGTTTGCGATACTGATAAGAAGCTCCCAAATAAAGTTTTGATCCTTCAAAATTAAGCTCTTTACCTATTTTTGTCGTTAATGACTGGCCATAATTTTTTGAACTTCCTAGATGATAATGGTCATTACCAAACACACCAAAACGTAAATTCCAGGTTTCACCATAGTGAATATAGTTAATTCCAATACCAAACCTGTCTGTTAATGCACTTGCCAACGAGCGTTCCATAAAAAAGTGATATTTAGAGTTACTGACACTTTCGAGACTGAAAGGCATTTCCATTTTTCCAAGATAAATTTCATTTTGTCTATTGACTCTGTAACGTAACCAAGCTGCCTGTGTAGCAGCAATCGGGCGAGATTCATAATCGGAGATATCTGTTTGATAATACAGTGAAAACTTGTCATTAAACTTTGCAAAAACATCTCCACGAAATCGTCTCAAATTAATACCATCTTCTTTATAATAGGTGAAATCATCATGATAATGACTATAGTCCACCTCCATACGAAAGCTAAAATCGAACTCAGTTTTTGCACTAACTACAAAACCAATTTGAAGTAAAAAGACTAATAAAAAGAGCTTCATCCTACTTCTCTAAAATCCAATCAAAAACCTTTGTATGGAGCTCAGAATTTTCGACTCCATCAATAAATTGATGCTTTATTCCTTCCAGCTTCTCAATTTCTACCGTATTTTCAATACCATGTTTTTTCATCTTATTATTCATGGCTTGTCTCCATTTTTGAGCTCTTTCAACTCTTGTTTTACCCTGTTTTTTATCGAGGATTTCATCAGTGTTTAATGATGAGTCTCGCTGTAAATCTTTGTCACCGACAAAAACTTTAAATTGAAGCCTTAAAATTCTTTGAAGTGAAAATGAAATATCTGTAAATTCATCGTTCAGTTTTAATCCGTATGGATAGTCGTCTTTAACACGTGGAAACGTGTACCAACCTGCTGCGACCAACACAGACTTCTTAACCAAATTCGGATGTGCAAACGCAAATCGATGAACAAACTGAGCTCCGGCAGAAAACCCAAACATGTGAAATTTATCAAATTGCAGCGAGAAGTGTTTCTTAGCATCTTTTAACATAGCCAGTAATTGATAGTCCGATCGAGGTCCTTTGTCTTTTCTTCCCAATCGTTGATAGTCTTTGGCAAAGTCTTTTCTAAACACAGGTGCAATAACCAATACGTTATGTTGTTCTGCTAAATCCTTAAATGATCGAATAATCTCTTCCGCATTCCGTGATATGCCATGAACAGCAACTAAAACATGCTCTACTTTCTTTGGTTGATAACAGTAATAACCAACTTTGCTATTTTCAGGAATCAATCTGAAATTCAATTGTTTCATCGTTTTTGTTTCTGTATTTCTCATAATCTTTTCATCACTTTTATATTGGACTGTCTTTCTCTGTCCAATTGCCATTTCTTGTTGCAAAGGGAAATAAGTTCTTTATTATGGGTCGCAATGAGAACAGTGCCTTGATAGTCTCTTAGTATTTTCTTAACAATTTCAAAACCTCTGTTATCCAAGTAATTTTCAGGCTCATCCAATATCAGTATTTCCGGTCTTCCGAGCAAGGCTCGGAACAGGGAAATTTTGCACTTTTCTCCCGATGAAAAATTTCTTCCGCCTTCCCTGACAACAGTGTTTAAACCTTTTGGTAATTGAGAGGAAATTTCATCAATTTGACAAAATGTCAGCAACTCATTGAACTCATTCTTTGAATAATTCACTCCTCTATATGTCAAATTTCTAAATAATGTTGATTTGATGAGGTTTGTATCAGCTCCACAAAAACCTATATGAGCTGACTTTGCACTTGTGTTAGTTAATCTCGGATTAACTCCGTTCACTTTGATAGTACCGCTTTCTTGTTTAACTAATCCTGTAATCAAATGAAGAAGCGTGCTTTTACCTGAACCATTCTTCCCGGTTATTGCAACATGTTCCCCTGCCTTCGCTCGAAGAGACAATCCTTTGAAAACTTTTGAAAATTTGACGTTTCTCAATGTCACTTCACCGAAGTTTTCTTTAACTTCACGAGTTTTACTGCTTCCCCGAACAATTCTTGGAATTGAAAATATTTCTTTTAGTTTTTTCAAAGAAACCTCTGCACCTTGATAGTATTCATGGACTCTTGCAAGCTCGCGAATCGGAGAGTTGATAAAAAGAATAATACTGATCAATGCCATCATCTCATCCACATTCAGAGGATGACCTCCTGTGGCTTGAAAAGCAAAAACCATACAAATCAGAATGAGTGAAGATGCATCTCCCAAACCTCTAAGCAGTCCAAGCCAAAAACCGTTCTCTGATACACTTTGTTTTAATTTGTCAGCGTTTCTGTTTATTTTTTTTATTTCTGAGAGTTCTTGTCCCATTGCCCGGATTGTTATTATGGAGGATAGCCGCTCGACCAACATACTATGTATTTTGATGCGATTTTTCCGAACACTTTTTATTGAAGTTTTTAACTGCTTGCCAATAATCATTGATACTGCAACCAGTAAAGCCATGGAGAACAGCATGACTAAACCCAAATACAAGTTAATATTGATTATCAATAGCGAAATAATACTTAAAAGCAACCCATGAGAAATCAATCTTGCAATTCCAAGTGACAACCATTTTTTCACCGCCGATAAATCACCACCAAGTCGAGATGACATCGCTCCAACCGACATTGTCTGAACCGATCTGACTGAAGCTCTCATTAATCTTTTTAGTAAAACTGAGCGAACACGATTGATATACTTTTGTGACATTTTTTCAGAAGTATATCTCTCATGAACACGAAGAATAATGAAGGAGAATGCAACTAAAGACAATATCCATACTGACTCAGAATAAACCAAACTATCACTTCTGATTCCGGCTGAAGCCGACCTAATCAGAAAGTAGCTTGCTATCACTAAAGCCGATTTAATCAGACCATTCATCACTAGTTGGAACAATGACCAGCCGGATTGCTTCCAAAAATGAGCCGGTGGTGAAAATGGGGTGTATGGAGTATTCATGTTAGTATCACTCAGCAGTTAGTTGTTTCAATTCTCTATTTAAAATAGATTCATAAATCTTGTGTCCGAATCCGGCTGAAATCATTTCTTTCTTTGTGATAACAGGAACATCGGTTAATTTTGAAACTTCTTGTGAACCTAGTGGATTCCCAGATACCACACCTGAAATTCCGATGACGTTATATTCAAGTTCTTCCAACCATTTCAAACCATAAATAGCTGAGCAGCTGTCACCGGCTGTGAACACCATTGCTGTTGTCATGGATTTTGCAGTTTCAGATTTCAAAAAATCGGCAGTTTCTTCTTGTAAAATTCCATCAGCAACTTCAATCACAATCATGTCCGGATTGTTGGTTTGAAGATGATGCAATGTTTGTTCAAATATTTTGCAAATTTCATCTGACTGAACTTTATAGGTAGTCGCATAACCGGCATCAGTAAAATCAATGGCAACATTCGCACCGGCGTCAAGAAAATGCCATAAATCACAACCGGAACCTGTTCCTGTAATTTTTGCAGCTGCGACTTTATAACCATCTGAACTCAAACCCTTGACAAGACTGGCTACTGTGGTTGTTTTTCCGGCGTTCATTGATGAACCCGCAACAACGATTACAGGAATTCCTACATCGCTATGTTGAGATTTCTTAAGTTGATTGTATCTGGAAAGATTGATCACTTTTCCATCTTTATCACCGACTAGTCCTAAAGGTTTAATTTCTGTAGCCGGCCTCACACTTGGGCTTTTGTACCGCATTTTGGCAGCAATTCCACCTCCTGCAACTAAATGACAAGGAGACAAATCATCAGGTACTATTGCCTCAAACTGATCAGGAGCATATCGGTTACCATAACTCACTAAAATTTTATCTTTAACAAACATTCTGCTTCTGCGACCATTCGGAAACTCAATCCGACAATGTTGCCTGAGCCTTGTCACTTCAGCAATCACTAAGTCACCAGCTTGAGGTTTAATATTTTCAGTCAGCAGAGTTTTAATGTCGTCCAGATTCACATTTCGAGTTACAAATGATTTTTTACATTCTTGAATATCAAATGGAAAAGGCAACGGTTCAGAGCTCTTATTCACATCATTTTTCAGAAGTTTGATATTGTTTGGTTTCATTATTTCTTTCATGATTTTTCTCCTGTGATGGTGAAAATATATTGTTTATAGTTGGAAAAATCAATTTTTTTGTAAATATTTTTACAAATTTTTTAACGAATTCGCATATGTTTTACACTTTTTCAGCAAAAACCACTCAAAACTGTCTTTAATAAAAACTCAATAATTGATATTGGAAGTGTTGAAGGAATTAGAGTATAGTTAGATTTTTACTGGTTGATTTATGAACAACAAAGGTCATTTCTGTTTCAAAACTGAAAAGCTGAGAAAAACTTATCTCACCGGCGAGACGACGGTTGAGGCTTTGCGAGGAGTTGATATTGAGATTCCATTTGGTGAAATCGTAGTGCTGTTAGGGCCTTCGGGTAGTGGAAAATCGACTTTCTTAAATATTATCGGTGGTCTGGATCATCCCAGTTCAGGGCAAGTTTTCTTTAAAACCCGAGATTTGTCCAGTTATTCCGATTCGGAACTCACTTTATTTAGACGTGAAAATGTCGGTTTTATTTTTCAGGCTTATAATCTGGTTCCCAGCTTAACCTGCTTGGAAAATGTTTCACTAGCAACAGAGATATCATCAAATCCATTATCACCATCGGACGCACTTGAAGCTGTAAGCATGGGTCATCGTGCCAATCATTTTCCTTCACAAATATCAGGAGGAGAACAACAAAGAGTGGCTATTGCCAGAGCATTGGCAAAAAATCCCGAAGTCCTGCTCTGCGATGAGCCAACTGGCGCTTTGGATAGTAAAACAGGAATTTTAGTCCTTGATGCAATCATCAATGTGAATAAAAAATACCAAACCACTTGCGTCATAATCACACACAATGCTTCGATTGCAGATTTGGCAGACCGTGTGATTCATTTTGCTGACGGGAGTGTTGTTGATGTCATTATTAACAAAAACAAAAAAACAACAGCGGATATCAATTGGTAAATGAGTCCACTTAATAAAAAACTCCTGCGAAACATTCATGAACTGAAAGTTCAGCTCCTTGCGATTGTTTTGGTCATGGCAGCGGGGATTTCTTTTTTTATTATTCTTTTTGGTGTCATTGACAGCTTGCACCTGACGAAAAGCACCTATTATGAACGTTACCAATTTGCCAATGTATTTGCTTCATTGAAACGAGCTCCGAACTCTGTTCGTAACAGAATCGAAACGATTGAAGGAGTTTCGGCAGTTGAAACTCGTGTGGTCTTTGGAGTGACATTACAAATGCCGAACATGAATGAACCCGCCAGCGGCAAAGTCATTTCCTATGATGAAAACCAACTTCTAAATAATCTTTATCTTCATGCCGGACGATGGCTGTTTCCCGATGAAGAAGATGCTGTTTTGGTTGATAAGAAGTTTTTTGAATCACACAACCTCAATTTGGGAGATTCGGTCTTGGTCATAATGAATGCTCATCAACGGCAATTGAAAATTGTCGGAGTGGTTTTATCTCCTGAGTATGTTTATGCTATCGCACCGGGTTCGCTGATGCCCGATTCCAAACGGTTTGGAATATTCTGGATGAACAGCCGTCCTTTGGAAGCAGCAATAAACATGCGAGGTGCTTTTAATGACCTATCCGTCAAAGTTGATAAAAGTGCCAACATTGATAGTATTAAAAGCGAGATTGATTTAGTTTTGAAACCTTATGGCGGATTAATTTCTTATGGCAGAGACCAGCAGTTGTCTAACTTTTTTATTGAGAATGAAATTACCCAATTGCGTTCAATGGCGTTTACTGCTCCGTTTGTTTTTCTGACTGTTGCTGCTTTTCTGATTAATATCGTTCTATCGCGGCTCATTTCTACACAACGAACACAAATTGGTATGCTCAAAGCTCTCGGATATAACAATTTTGAAATCACCGGTCATTTTCTCAAATTGGTTCTGGTGATTGCATCAGCCGGCACATTGATTGGATTATTGCTCGGATTCTGGATGGGACGAGGTGCCATAAAGATGTATGCAGAGTTTTTTCAGTTTCCTATTCTAAAGTACTCTTTTTCTCCAACAATTATTTCCTCAGCTATTCTCATCTGCACTTTGGCAGCAGTTTCCGGAGCTGTTTTTGCAATTCGCAAATCTGTCAAACTTCCTCCGGCAGAAGCCATGCGTCCCGAAAGTCCTGCGGTTTATAAACAAGGTTGGTTGGAAAAACTGGGCATTTATCGTTTTCTGAGTTTACCCGAAAAAATAATCCTGCGACAAATTGAAAGACGACCAATTCGGGCATTTTTATCTTCATTCGGGTTGTCATTAGCAACAGCCTTGCTAATTTTCGGGTTCTTTATGTATGACACCATGCAATATATGCTGGATGTCCAATACGGTGAATCTCAGAGAGAAGATGTCAATATTGCCTTTGTTGATTCGCGTTCAGAAAATGCACTTGAAGAACTCAAATTATTACCCGGAGTGTTATCGGTTGAACCTCTCAGAAATGTATCGGTTGAATTTAAAAACCAAAATTATAAAAAAACCGGAAGTATTACCGGCTTGGTTCCGAATCCCGAATTGAGACGAATCATCAACGCCGAAATTCAAGCTGTTTCTCCACCGGAAACCGGTCTGGTGATGAATGAAAAACTTGCAAAAATTCTCCATATAAAACCCGGCGATTTGATTACTGTGGATGTCTTACAAGATAAAAGACAGGTGAAAACGATTCCCGTTGTTGCTACCACCAGTGAATTTATAGGACTGAGTGCTTTTATGAATATCGATTCGCTGAATAAGATGTTGGATGACCCACCGTTGATTTCCGGAGCATCTTTGCGCGTGGATGAGAACCATTCAGCAATTTTGTATGAAAAAATTAAAGAGATTCCGGTGATTGCCGGATTGAACATTATTTCGGTTGTGCGCGAAATATTTGAAGAATTAATGGCAGAAAACCTTTTACAAACAGTTACCATTATCATTCTGTTTTCTTGCTTTATTAGCTTTGGAGTTATTTATAATACCGCCAGAATCACTCTTTCGGAACGTGGAAAAGAATTATCAACATTGCGAATTTTGGGATTTACCAAAAAAGAAACTGCTTATGTTTTATTTGGTGAGCTCGGCCTGATTGCGTTGATATCTTTTCCTTTGGGGATTGTGTTGGGTGATTTTCTATCCCGCTCTATGGTAGAATCTCTGGAAACAGAGCTATTTCGAATTCCATATTACGTTAACAGTAGCACTTTTGCTTTTTCGGTGCTGATTGTAATGCTGAGTACAGTTTTTTCACTGTATCTGGTATGGAAAAAATTAAAAACCATCGATTTGGCAAAAGCTCAAAAAGCAATTGATTGATGAATATAAAAAACCTCGTAAAACTGATAATTGTTCTGGGATTGATAGCATTTTTTGTCTATTCAATGCTTCCTCAACCGCTTGCCATTGACAGTTACTCTGTCAAAAAAAGTGATATTATTGTTACCGTTGAAGGAGAAGGACAAACCCGAATTCATGATATTTATACTGTTTCAACACCAATTGATGGGCGAGTGACCCGAGTTGAAATCGAAGCCGGTGATTACGTCTTTGCAGCTGAATCGGTCATCGCAAATATGTATCCGAGCAATCCTGCTTTTTTGGATCGAAGAACCGAAATTCAGGCACAAGCTGATGTCGAAGGAGCAAAAGCCGCTTTAGCCTTGGCAACGGCAAGAGTCAAACAAGCGAATACTGAACTGGAATACAATTTAGCTGATAACAAACGCATCAAGCAATTGTTTGCAAAGAAACTCATTTCAGAAACTGACATGGAAAAGTCGGATTTACATATCAAAACATTACAAGCTGAACTGGAGACGGTGGTTTCCAACGAAAAGTTGATGCAATCGCGTTTAGAAGCAGCCAAAACCAATTTATTGCAACCCGATAATGCTGATTTAGCCATTGATTCTGAAAACTCTGATTGCCAGATATGCATCAAATCTCCGGTCGATGGAATGGTTCTGCGTATTTTGCATAAAAGCGAAAGCATTGTTCCTGTTGGCACTCCATTGGTTGAAATTGGCGACCCAGAGGACTTGGAAGCCAAAATTGAAATGCTTTCCACCAATGCGGTCAAAGTAAAAGTTGGCGATAAAGCTTTGCTGAAAAACTGGGGCGGAGACCATGACATCAATGCCGTTGTCCGTACCATTGAGCCATCCGGTTTTACCAAAATATCGGCATTAGGAATTGAGCAACAAAGAGTCAACATCATTCTAAACCTAACCGATCCGATTGAAAAGTGGAAACAATTGGGTGATGCTTTCCGGATCGAAGCAGAAATCATTATTGATAGTGCTGAAAATGTTTTAGTGGTTCCGCTTTCGGCATTATTCCGCCAAAACCAGCAATGGTCGGTTTATAAAATTGTGGATGATGTCACACAACTTCAAAAAGTTGAAATCGGAAAAAGAAATGATCGTTATGCTGAAATCAAAAATGGTTTGCAGGAAAATGATGAAATCGTACTTTATCCCGGAAATAAAATTTCCGATAATATCAAAATCAGCCGAAAATAAACCTTATCAAGACTTTATTAGAATTCAGAATTCATGAACATTAATTCAAAGCATCTGTTTTTATTATTTTTCTCTGCATTTGTCATTATTTTCGCAGGTATTGGATTGCGTGACCCTTGGCCACCGGATGAACCTCGTTTTGCTCTGATGGCGAAAGAAATGTGGGATACCGGAAACTGGTTTTTTCCGCATCGCGGAGGGCAAATTTATCCGGACAAACCCCCAATGGTGATGTGGATGATTTTGTTCTTTTATGCGCTTATTGGCAATTTGAAAGTCGCTTTTCTGTTACCTTCTGCTTTATTATCAGTGGCTACATTGTGGATGACTTTCGATATTGCTAAAAGATTATGGAATCCACAGATCGGGCTTTATGCCGGATTATTACTGTTAGTTACATTGCATTTTGTCCTGCAAGCCAAAAGCGGACAACTGGATGCTCCGGTTGCTTTCTGGGTGATGTTGGGTTGTTATGGTTTGCTACGACACTTGATTTTAGGCCCTGCATGGAAATGGTACTATCTGGCTTTTTTTGCAATGGGCATGGGAATTATCACCAAAGGTGTTGGTTTTTTACCGGTTTTAATGCTTATTGCACTCATAAAATTTCCTCCGAAGTGGAAAAACAAAACCAACAAATCTCTGGGCAAATCACTTTTCGGAGTGCTGTTTCTTTTGCTTGGAGTTTCTGTTTGGTTGGTTCCAATGTTGATACAAGTTGTCAACAATCCAACTCCCGAAGTCCTCGCCTACCGCGATAATATCTTACTCAAGCAGACTGTTGATCGTTATGCCGATTCCTGGGCGCACCATCAACCATTTTACTACTATATTCTGGAAGTGATTCCATTATTTTGGTTGCCACTCACTATATTCATTCCGTGGTTGATAAAACCAATCAGAAAGGCATTTGCTGAAAAAGAACTGCGAATCATATACCCATTGACAATGGTGGTCTTTGCAGTATTCTTTTTCAGTCTTTCCAAAGGGAAAAGAGCGGAATACATGTTGCCAATGCTTCCTATGTTTGTCCTTGTGGTTGCTCCTTATTTTGAAAAAATTGTGGCACATTCGGCTTTCAAAAAACTGTTAATCACTCTGGTGGTGATTGTTTCCGCATTATTTACCATACTTGGTTTAGCCGGAATTTTTGAAGTTGATAAGATTGCTCGCCTCACTGAAAAATTTCATGTCAATCCGTGGTACTGGATGTCAGCATTGGGATTTTTTGGTTTAGTTGCCGCATTCATTTTTAAAAAGTCAGCGATAAAAGTCTATAGCATTTTTATTGCCGGATTGTGGCTGAGTTACAGTTTTTGGGCGATGCCATTGGCTGATAAAGCCATGAGCACCGAACCAATGATGAATGCCATTGCCAAAGTGGTTCCCAAAGATGCTGAATTGGGAATTGTCGGTTTCAGAGAAAAACTGCTGCTGCATTCTCAGTGGCAAACCACTCACTTCGGACATCATCATCCAAAAGCCGATCAACAGCAAGCGGCAACGAATTGGATGATGCAAAACCCTGAAAGATATTTATTATTAAACTATCAGTTTCTCAATTCCTGCTTCACTAAAGAGAGCAGTTTGCCTTATAAATCTTTCCATAGTGAGAAATGGTTATTGTTCTCAGTTGAGAGCTTATCAGCAAAAAATTGTTTAACCGATGGAAAAAACTATGATAGTTTTACAGCAAAAGTGAACAAATAATCAGAATTCAGAGATAAGTCAGATTCCGAACAGGATTCAAATGAATTTTCTGGTTAAAATGAATACATTACATATTTGGGGAGGATTATGAGTACAGCTGCTAAATGGTCGATCGGAGTTTTTATGGCGCTTGGATTATTTTTACTCAGTTTTGGGATTTATTTTATCTACGAGGCAGTAGCCAGCACTAGCTGGAATCAGGTTGAGGGAAAAATTACCAATACCCGAATTGCCATGCGTTCCACACGTTCGGGCAATTCAACCAATTATCGGCATCAATATGATGTTACTATGACCTATGAATATCAGGTTAATGGCATCAAATACCAAAACAGCCGGTTTTCTCTGGGTAGTGGAAGTACTATCGAAGGTGGCTTCAATGAAAAGCAACAAGCCAGAGATTGGCTCAAAAACTCAGAATACAAAATTGGCAAGGCAATCACGGTATATGTTAAACCAGGACAACCTGAAGAAACAGTTATCAGTTCAGGACTCAACTGGGGAACTTTTGTGCCTATGATTTTGGGTTCGTTGATGATAGGATTGGTTCTACTTTGGAAAAAGTTGGTAAAACTTCCACAAAAGCAGAATCAGGTTTCTTCCCTATAGCTTTCCAATAATAGCTGGTCCTGAGGTTGCCAGTAGTCATTGGCTTTCAACTTGAGCTCCTCAAGCATGGTCAGCGCCTGAACCGTCCTGCCTTGTTTATATGAAAGTATGGCTTTGTATTTTAAAAAAGGATAACCGAATGGTTTAAATTGTTCGGTTCGATTAATGTTAAATTCGGCCTTGTTGATATCTGTTTGCAGATAAATTGAGGTGAGTCTGTTCATAATTTTGCAAATTTGTATGTTCTCACCCGAATTTTCCAGAGTATTCAATGCTTGCTCATAGTTAACAATAGCTTCAGATAAATTATTTTTCATCAAAGCCAAATCTCCCTTAAACATTTCAAACAAACCGTTTGTCTCCACATTCACATATTCAGCAATCAATTGCTCTGCTTTTTCGATATTCTTCATGGCTAAAGCGTATCTTAATTCAGCTCTGGCACTTATATTTTTAATCGTTTCCGATGAATTGTTTTTAGCAAATTCAAGTAACCGTTGCAAATAATTTTCCGCTGTCTTCAAATCATTGAACTCAATGTGCAAGTCAATTAAATACTCATAAATCGCCGCCTTTTCGTCGACTATACCTAAAACCGCATTCAGTTCCAATGCTTCTTTCCATTGCTGTTTGGCAAGCTGGAAACGCCCTGTTTGCTGATAAATAAAAGCTAACTTAAAATGATTGCTACTGATAGATCGCAACTGATTTTGTTGTTTGGAATAATTCAATGCCTCCAAAGAGAGCTCTTCAGCATTTGAAAAATCACCCTCTCGTAACAATAAACTGGCAAGCCGGGTTTTTGCCTGCATTTCAGCTCTTTTATTTCCGGAAAGGGCAAAAGCATCGATGCTTTTTTGCGAATAATCTATCGCTTTTGTAGTTTGATTTCTGGCTTTTTCCAACTTTGCATAGGTGTTCATAATCACGCCATACAAATGTGGTTCTGATTCAATATTAATAGATTGAACAGCTTTGTCCAGAGCTGATTGTCCAATATCAAATTTCTCGACATTGATAGCAGAAATAGCTTGGCTGACCAGAACGCTGGCAATTTTCTTCTCATCATTTAATTGAACTGCCAGCGAAGATGCCTTGTCATAATTTCGCATTGCTTCATCAAATTGCCTCATTGCATCAAAGGTATGACCTCTGACGAGCGCTATTTTAAAAGAGAGGGATTCTGAAGGAGATTTAATACTGCTTAAAATTGCTAATGATTTTTTGTAATCACCTTGTTTTCGATAGGAAACAGCCAGTTCATACCATGCCAGATTAAAATTTTGATCTTGCTCAACAGCAACCTGCAAATATGTAATCGCTTTTTTGGTGTCACCAACAGCTTGAGCCGACATGGCTCGCAAGTAACTTTCAAGTGCATACTCATCCGTACTTAAATCACGAGATAAATCAGTTTGTTTGATTGTATGGTTATCCACCTCAACTTGACTTTCAAACCACTTCATTACCGAATTCATTAGTGGATATATTTTGGTTGATTGAAAGTGGTTGCTGGCTATTTCACCATCATTATTTCTTAATACAATATCTGCATGATAATTTTTACCATCAAACCAAAAATCATTGAGTACAACAATGTCAGCCTGTTTCTTGTTCAAAATGTCTATTGCCAGTAACTGTCTGTCCTCACTTTCTAACCACTCTGGTTTGGAATCAACTACAGCATTTCTCATGTTATTTTGTAAAAGTTCAGCCAAATAAAGTGATGATCCATCAAAAAACCAAACATTGGCATCATTGGAATTGCTACTTCTGTTACTTGACAGAATTCCCACTTTTACTTTGGCTTGCGGTTGAGAGACTACCGTCTCGTCATCATTTTTATCAATCGCTTTGTATTGACTCACAATGAAAACTATTACGGCAATAACTGCCAGAATAATTAATATCACTGCTTTATTAGAATTACCGCTATTCTGAAGACTGAGTTTCTTGACCTCCGGCACAAATTGTATTCCGTGTCCGTAAATCGACTTGATATATTCCTCTTCTTGAACGCTGTTCAGCGATTTCCGTAGTTTTGAGATGCATTGATCAATGGTGTTTTCAGTAACTACTCTTCCTTCCCAAACAAACTCAACCAAATCCTCTCTGGAAACCAGTTTGTTCGGATTTTCCAACAAATACAACAACAGCTGATAACTTTTTTTAGTTAAAGCGACCAGCTTATTTTCAAAAGACAGAGTCTTTTGTTCGTCATTTAAAGTAAAACCTGAGAATTTATAAAACACAAAATTTAATTCTAAGAAGCTAAATATTATCTTAGCTTATATTTTTACAAATCAAAAGCATCATTCCTTTTAAACTTGATAGAGAATGCCTTTATAGTCAGGGAATGCACTTTAAAAATTTAAAAAATGGAACATCCGAATACGAAATTAAATTTTGCGATATACATTTATGAAAATGTAGAAGTCCTCGATTTTGCCGCTCCCTTTGAAGTCTTTAGCACTGCCGGCCGATTCATCGAAACTGAAAAGAAACCGAGTGTATTCTTGGTAGCTGAACAACAAACTGCAGTTTCCGCTCGCGGTGGATTGGGAATTAATCCCAATTACTGTATATCAAAACACCCTGATGTCGATGTGCTTATCATTCCGGGCGGAATCCATAATGAGGAAATAAAAAAACAAAATGTTTTGGATTGGATAAAAGAACAATCCGAACAAGCGAGCTTAGTAGCTTCTGTTTGCACCGGAGCCTTTCTTTTGGCAGAAGCAAAAGTTTTAACCAACCAAAAAGTCACCACACACTGGGAAGATATTCCCGAGCTTAGGGAAAACTATCCAGATTTAACCGTTTTAGAGAATCAGAGATGGATTGACCAAGAAAAATTCATCACTTCCGCAGGGATTTCAGCAGGAATAGATATGAGTTTGTACATAGTAGGTCAGATTTATGGAATCAACATTGCAGAAAAAACCGCAAAACAAATGGAATATGATTGGATAAAAACCTCCTGAAAGCATTAAAAATTAATACTGAAAGTCACTATAACGCTCACCTTGAAAATTTAGTTACCACAATCATTCAATAGACACATAATCTAATCGCATTTGCAACAGAGGTTTTTTTATGCGTTTCAAATTAGCTCTATTAACATTTCTAATTATTTTTCTCAGCAGCTGTGCTATTTTTGGTGGCTATACGGGTAAACATTCTCGCTCAACGAGTTTGGTGCAATTTCTCTACCCTGATGGAGACTTACCGATGCAGGATTTACCAAATCCCGTATTAAATTTACCTCTAAAAGTGGGATTGGCTTTCGTTCCGGCTTCACGGGATTTGGTTTTTTCTCAATCATACAAAACACAAATGCTTGAAGATGTTAAATCCGCATTTGAATCCAGAGGGTACATTGATGAAATTACAATCATACCGGAAATTTATCTCAGAAAAGAAAACGGTTTTAACGCTTTGGAACAGATAAAAAGACTTTATACTCTTGATGTTATTGCTTTGGTTTCCTACGACCAAACCACTCATCGGGATGATAATGTTTTATCGCTGAGTTATTTAACCGTTGTCGGTGCTTATATCTTCCCGGGAACCAGTTATGAGGTCAATACGCTGATTGATTTGGCAGTCATTGACATTGAATCACATAGTATATTATTTCGAGCAGCAGGAACCAGTGGCGGCAAAGGAGCAACCACCTTGGTCGGTAAAAACCGAGCTTTTCGTAAAAAGCAGAGCGGCGGATTTGAACAGGCTATGCAACAAATGCAGGATAATTTGCAAGTGGAACTTGGCAAATTTGAACAAAGACTCCGAGAAAGAAAACCCGATGAAAAAATACAAGTCAAACATCGCCAAGATTATAGTGGCGGATCAACTCCTTTAAGTTTATTGTTGTTGCTTGTATTGCTTTCACTGGTTAAATCTTATGCAAGAAAAAACAACTGACTTCAGATTATTCTATGGTGTCGTGGTGATTAGCTTCATCACGACATTGATGCTATTTGAACAGTTGGATCGTTTTTACTATGACAAGAACCACCCATTACAAGTGTGGAGGTTGATAACATCTCACTTTGTGCATTTTGATTCCGTTCACATGCTATCAAATATGCTTGCCTATGGGTTGATGATCTACTTGTTCCCGGCAACAATTAAACAACAAATTTTAGCTCTTACATTTGCAATGATAGCTATAAACGGATATTTAATATTTTCAAATGTCATAGTCTATGCCGGTTTTTCAGGCTTGGTTTATACCATTCCCGGAATTACATTTGGCAGGTTTCTACAACAAAAAAGATATCAGCAAAGCATCATAATGTTAGTAATTTTGTTCACTTACATTTTTCTGATTTCACCACAAACACACGCCGGAAATATCACTTGGCAACCCAACAAGCCAGCTCATCTGATTGGTTTTTTAAGTGGTTTATTGACACATTTTTTTACCACGTCCCGGTATTCGGCATTGATTTCCACGGTTCAACTATCTCAAGAGCCTCACCTTTTTGTAGCAATTCAACAGAGATTCCATCCGGCGAACGAACAAAAGCCATCCGACCATCTCGGGGAGGTCGATTGATGATAACTCCGGCATTTTGCAGTTTTTCACATGTTGCATAAATATTTTCGACCTGAAATGCCAAATGCCCGAAATTTCTGCCTCCACCATAATCTTCCGTATCCCAGTTATAAGTCAACTCAATCAAAGGTGAGTTTTGATTTTCAACCACATCTTCAGGAGCTGATAGAAAAACCAATGTAAAACGACCGACCTCACTGTCTTTACGACTGATTTCAACCAAACCTAGATGTTTGCAATAAAAATCTAAAGACTTTTCCAAATCCTTTACCCGAACCATTGTATGCAAATATTTCATAACTTATCAAATTGTAAATCAGTCTATTTTAGCAGTTTTAATCTTGTGTTTGCTAAAGATGAAAAAAACAAATGTCTGTTTCAATTGAAAGCCGTTAAAATACTCAACAAAAACTGAAAACTTGAAAATATGAATATCAAAGTAATCATAGAAAATCTCTACGATAAAATTAAGATCATTGAGGACAATGGTCAGTTAGCCAATTACATACCGGAACTAACCAGAGTCAATTCCGAAAGTTTTGGAATTCATATTTCTACAGTTGAAGGACTGAATTACGGTGTTGGAAATTGTTTTGATCAGTTTTCAATTCAAAGTATTGTCAAAGTGCTTTCTCTTATTATGGCGTATCGAATTTTGGGTGAAGATTTATGGAAAAGAGTCAAAGTAGAACCGTCAGGAACAGCATTTAATTCGTTGGTTCAGCTGGAAGTTGAAAATGGCATTCCCAGAAACCCTTTTATCAATGCCGGTGCTTTGGTGATTGCTGATATTCTGCTTACTCACTTAGATAATCCCGAAAAAGACTTTTTGGATTTTGTTAAAAACCTTTCTCACAGCAGAGAAATAAGCTACTCAAGCCATATTGCCGAATCGGAAAAAAAAGCCGGATATCGCAATGCCGCATTATGTAATTTGATAAAATCCTTTGGAAACATTGAAAACGATCCGGCTGATGTTTTGGATTTCTATTTTAACCTTTGCTCGTTGGAAATGAGCTGTGAAGAGCTTTCCAATCTGTTTTTGTTTCTTGCCAATGATGGTTTTACTTTTAAAGAAAACACACAAATACTCACCAGAAGTCAAACTAAAAGAATCAATGCACTGATGCAAACTTGCGGATTTTATGATGAATCCGGTGAGTTTGCTTTCAAAGTCGGACTTCCCGGCAAAAGTGGTGTTGGCGGGGGCATCGTCGCGGTTCATCCAAAGCAATATGCAATCGCCGTCTGGAGTCCGAAACTCAATCCCAAAGGCAACTCGTACAAAGGCATGAGGTTTCTGGAAGAGTTTACGACTGAAACCGAGTTGTCGATTTTTTAAATAGTATCAAAAACTAACATCACCGAGGGATAGATGAGAAAAATATTAATTTTTGGAAACTCAGGTTCTGGCAAATCGACTCTTGCAAAACAATTATCAACTGATGAGGGATTGGCTCATTTGGATTTGGATACAATAGCTTGGTTACCAAGCATCCCACCAGAACGAGAATCACTGTCCGTTTCTAAAGGAAAAATTGTGCAATTTGTGCAAGAAAATGATAAATGGGTAATCGAGGGTTGTTACAGCGATTTGCTGAAGCTGGCTTCTCCTTTCGCGAATGAAATGATATTTCTCAATCTCAGCGTTGAAAAGTGTATTGAGCATTGCCGATATAGACCGTGGGAACCACACAAATATAAATCAAAACAGGAACAAGATAAGAATCTCGAAATGCTGATAGATTGGATTCGCAAATATCCGGTTAGAACAGATGAGTTCTCATTATTGGCACACCAAAAATTGTTTGATGAATTTAAAAGGAAGAAAACCATTCGAAGTTAGGTATGGGTGTTTTATTAAAATAGAACATGGAGCAAAATAACTTTTTGATGATACAATAATCGCCTTTGTATTTATTCGGGACACTATGTACAAACTTCAATCATACGCCAAAGGTCAATGGCATACAGCATCTGATGGTTTTGGTTCTTGCTTCAACGCGGTCACAGGCGAAGAAATTTCACAAATTTCATCTCAAGGTTTGGATTTCTCAGGAATGCTGGATTTCGCCAAAGAGAAAGGTGGAAAAACGTTACGAAACATGACTTTTCATGAAAGAGCCTTGATGTTGAAAGAGTTGGCACTCTATCTTCTGAACCGTAAAAAGGAGTTTTATCAGCTATCATATCTTACCGGAGCGACCAAACTGGACTCGTGGATTGATATTGAAGGCGGAATTGGGACGTTATTTGTTTATTCGGGAAAAGGTCGCAGAGAGTTTCCTGATCATAATGTATTTGTTGATGGGAATCATGAAGTTTTATCGCCAAGTGACCAATTTATCGGGCAACACATTTGCACTTCTTTGCAAGGTGTCGCCGTTCATATCAATGCGTTTAACTTTCCTTGTTGGGGAATGTTGGAAAAACTGGCTCCGACTTTGCTAGCCGGTGTTCCGGCGATTGTTAAGCCGGCTTCCAATACCGCATTTCTAACCGAAAAAATGTTCCATGCCATAATTGAGTCAGGAATTCTGCCCGAAGGAGCGATTCAACTGGTTTGTGGTTCGACCGGAAATTTACTGGATTTATTGGACTGTCAAGACTCTGTCGCTTTCACAGGTTCAGCCAGCACCGGACAATATTTAAAATCCAACCAAAATATCATGCAAAATTCGGTGCGATTCACTATGGAAGCGGATTCGCTGAACTGTTCAATTCTGACTCCTGATGCCACACCGGACACTCCTGAATTTGAGTTCTACGTGAAAGAAATCGTTAAGGAAATGACCGTCAAATGCGGTCAAAAATGTACGGCGATTCGTCGCGCTATTGTTCCGCGTGAACTCATGGCTCCTGTTGCTGATGCCGTCTCAGCCCGACTGCAAAAGATTGCTATCGGAAATCCTCAGTCGGAAGATGTGCGTATGGGTTCACTTGCCAGCGAGAGCCAACGAAAAGAAGTTCGTGAAAGAGTCGCAGAGTTATCAAAATATGCTCAGATGATTTATGGCAATCCTGACCAAATCAACACCATTGATGCAGACTCTGAAAATGGTGCGTTTATTTCTCCAATTTTATTAGCTTGTGAAAATCCATTTGAAAACACTCAGGTTCATGACATTGAGGCTTTTGGTCCTGTGAGTACGCTAATGCCTTATGACTCACTCCAAGACGCAGCAAAACTTGCAAATTTAGGTCAAGGTTCACTCGTTGGGTCTATTTTTGGTAATGATGACGATAATGTCAGTCAATTGGTCATGCAAACAGCTTGCTATCATGGTCGCATGGTGCTTATCAATCGTGATAATGGCAAAGCATCAACCGGACATGGTTCACCTCTTCCACACTTGGTTCATGGTGGTCCGGGACGAGCCGGCGGTGGTGAAGAAATGGGCGGTAAACGGGGTGTTATGCATTACATGCAACGCACGGCTTTGCAAGGCACACCGTCAACAATTAGCAAAATTTGTAACAAATACATTGGCAATGCCAAACAAACCCAACCACCCAATCACCCGTTTCGACTGTATTTTGAAGAGTTGGAAATCGGTCATACTTTGATTTCAGAAACTCGCACCATTACTTTGGAAGACATCGAGAATTTTGCCGATTTGAGCGGAGATAAGTTCTATGCGCACATGGATGAGGAGTCAGCTGCTGCTAATCCGTTTTTTGATGGACGAGTGGCTCATGGTTATTTTATTGTTTCCATGGCTGCCGGATTATTCGTCGAACCGGCACCGGGTCCTGTTCTTGCTAATTACGGAATTGATGAATTGCGATTTACTGAGCCGGTATATCCCGGAGATGATTTGACTGTTCGTTTGACTTGCAAACAAAAATCCTATCGTCGTGGTAAAGGTTATGGCGAGGTTCGTTGGGATATTGCCATAACCAATCAGGACGATGTGATTGTTGCACAATATGATATTTTGACTATGGTTGCTTCAAAATACGAAGAGTTTAACGATGATTAGAAGATTCTTACTTTGGGTTTTAAAGATTTTCCGCTGGAAAGTGGTAATTAATTTGCCGGATGCGAAACGCTATGTGGTTATTGCTGCTCCTCATACCAGTAATTGGGATTTTCCTTTAGGTCTTTGCTATATTTTGGGAGCAGGAATTCCATTTCGGTATATGGGCAAGGATTCGCTGTTCAAATGGCCACAAAAGTATCTGTTTAAATGGTTTGGAGGCTTTCCTGTCGATCGTAATAACAAAACCAAGCTCACTACTCGCATGGCGAATTTTATTAACTCACAAGATAAAATTGCGTTAGCTTTAGCTCCAGAGGGTACTCGTTCCAAGCTCGAATATTGGCGTACCGGCTTTTACTATATCGCTTTAGAAGCTAATGTGCCAATTGCAATGGCAGCTTTAAATTATGGAAAAAGAGAACTGGGGATTATGGAATCATTCATACCAACCGGAGATATCAACGCTGACATGAAAATCATCCAAAACTTTTACAAAGACATTAAAGGTAAATATCCGGAGAAACAAAGTCCGGTTAAAATCAAACCCCAATGATTTTTGTTCACAAATATCAGTTTTCAGATCATATAAAATCTCATTCCAAAGAAATTCTTAAACTGAATTTATCGAAATATCTGAATCGAGACATCAATGAAATAAAAATTGAGTTTAACGAAAATGGCAAACCATATACAGATGGTTTATATTTTTCGCAGTCTCACAGCCAAAGTCAACTGGTTCAGGTATTCTCTCAAGAAGCTGAAATTGGTGTTGATTTGGAACAAATAAATTCACAGAGAAAATATCTGCAACTGGCAAAAAGATATTTTCATCAAGACGAGTATAAACACTTGAAAAGTTTGAATCATGAGGAGTCTGCAAATTTGTTCTTTCAACTTTGGACATGCAAAGAAGCTGTCTGTAAAGCCAAAGGCGGTCGATTATGGTATTTTTTGGCGGACAAATATTTGACTAATAAAAATTTACTGGTAAATTCTATTTATGGTTATCACATAAAAAGTTTTATCGAAGAAAACTATTGTTTGACCTTAGCATCAGAAACACAAATTAAGGATATAGTCTTTGTCAAAGATGAGTAAATTGATTTATATTTTTTGCCTTTTCGGTCTGTTCACAGCATGCCACCCAAGTCCTGAAGTGATACGGAAAGTCAATGAAATCACCTATAAACAAAAGGATAAAACTTTAACCTGTCCACAAGAAAATCCGGTCACCTGTGCAATAGATACTCCACTTGCAGAATTATTTGATTCAGCAATCAAGCAAGATAAAGACTATGTGGCCTTACTGGAAAAAGGCGATGAGTCATTGCTTCTTCGTTTGCACATGATTAAGTCCGCTCAAAAACGAATTGATATTCAAACATTTATTTGGGTGAATGATGAATCCGGGCATTTAATGCTGGCTGAATTGCTTGAAGCCGCCAAAAGAGGTGTGGAAGTCAATATTATTGCAGACCAACTGTTTTCTATGGGAAACACTTGGTTACTATCAGAGCTTGCAACGATGCACATGAACTTCAATATGAAATTGTTCAATCCTTTATTTAATGAAGGTCACCTATCACCCTTTGATTTTTTTAGTGCCATTGCCTGTTGTATGTACAATCTCAATCGCAGAATGCACAATAAATTATTCCTCGTTGACGGAAAATATGGCATTACCGGCGGAAGAAATTATAACGATCGTTACTTTGATTGGGACGCAACATTTAATTATCGAGACCGCGATGTCATAGCCATAGGAAATGTTGCTCAAGAAATGCAGGCATCTTTTGACGAATTCTGGGAGTCACCTTGGGTAGTACCGATAGAAAATCTTGATGATGTAGCCTATCGCATTTTGAATGATCAAAAAAATGAAACTGATTGGGTTATTGGTGAGAGCAAAAAATCAAGAAAAATGGTGCTCAAATCTTTTGATTATACAACTATTAAAAACCTCTTTGTCGATAGCGCAATTGTAGTCGATAGTATTGAATACTTTAGTGATTCACCGGAAAGTTTGTTCACAAGGAATAAGTCAAAAAGGGAAAACTATAAGTTGATGAGTTATAAAATCAAGGATTTGATACTTTCAGCCAAAGATAAGATTTTATTTCAAACACCCTATTTGGTTCTAAGTAAAAAAGCCTATCGTTCATTGAAGTCATTGAGAAAAAAGAATCCTGATATTAATATCACAGTTTCAACAAACAGCCTCTCTTCAACGGATGCTTTTTACGTCTATGCGATTTCCTTTAAACACAAGAAGAAATATCTGAAAAAACTAGGATTGAATATTTTTGAATATAAACAAAATCCTAAACATAAACTTGAAATGTTTGGGAATATTGCCGAAAACCCTCAAACTCGTTTTGGAATGCATGCAAAGACCATCATCATTGACGATGACGTGTCTATGATTGGTACGCATAATTTCGATCATCGCTCTGATGTTTTAAATACCGAATCCGGACTCATTATTCACTCAAAAGAATTGGTTATAGAACTCAGAAAATATATCGAAGAAGATATGAAGCCTGAGAATGCCTGGGTGATTGCTCCGAATAAAAAAATACCGGTTCTCAGCTTTTTCAGTGGAATTATTGCTACTGTTTCACGTTCGCTTCCGGTGCTTGATATTTGGCCTTTCCGTTATTCCAGCAGTTTTGAATTGAAAGAAGGAATGCCCCCGGTTGGCATCAATCATCCGGATTTTTACAATAATTATGAAAATGTTGGCAGTTTTCCTGATGTAAATTTGTCATCCAAGCAAATCCAAACGATAATTATAAGTGCATTTGCAGGTTTTGCTGAGCCGGTAATGTAATTGTCATAAAGATATGAGAAATAAGCAAAAATGAAGAAATACATACTGATATTTATAGCCGTAGTTATTCTATTGTCGATTTATCCGATATGGAGATATTTTTCGAATGCAAAAATCTTTGCTAATACTGTTCTCAATTACGCTTCTAATCTTGGACAATGGACAAACAGTGGTATTAGTACGAGTTTAAACGGCAAAATTACTATCAGAAATCCCGTCTTCACTCCTAATGAATACTCTCAGGGAATGCAGGCAGAGAGTATGGTTATCACAGCTCAACCTATGTTTTTACTCAAAAACAGCAAATCCGATTTACAAGATATGCTTCCTGAAAACCTAACCGTTGCGATTAACGGCATACAACTCAATGATAATTCCGATGATTTATTTCATTCACTCAGACAGTCGGCATTATGGAAACTTCAGGTCGGTTTTGCAGGTAGTTTTGGCTGTTCCAAAGACTCGACCACAGAATTTGATGAAAAGAGCTGGAATCAAATTATTAGCACAAATCAGGTTTACAATTTTGATTTATATTACTCACGCCAGAATAACGGAAGTATTGATACCGACATCACTCTTGATGCTGAAAATATGTTCACTTCAACCTGGTCCGGAAACTTGAAATCCGGTTTCAATGATAAACAAATTGTGATTCGGGATTTACTGGTTGATAAACTCTACTATTATTATCTTGATTATGGGTTTAACAAAGTCAAGAACGATGCTTGCGCAGCGAACTATAAAGGTTCTTACGCAGCCTACCGTTCCAAGGCGGAAAACAACATTCAAGAGTATTTGAGAACCAGCTATCTCAAAGAGCTTCCAAAAGAATTTATGCTGTGGTTCCACAAATCTCTTCAGTCGGATGTTGAGTACAACGCTATTTTTGAATTTGCAGAGCGTCAGTATCTCAATAAATTTTTTGATATGACACAAGTGGATTTTTTATCTCAGGTTAAAACTGAAATCGGAACGACAGAAAATGACTATATGCTTGTCGAGTTAGCTGAGGTTGACTATACCAAAGTGGATACAGAAAGACTCAAACAAGAACTTGAACAAAGAGAAGAACAAAAAAGACAAGAAGAGTTGAAAAGACTCGCTGAAGAGGAAAACAAAATGAAACCGGTTGTACATACAATCGGCGGAGCCAAATCAACAAAAGTTCCTCTGAACAATATTTCCTCTGCGATTGGTAAAAGAGTTCGTATTAAAACTTGGAGAGGAAGACCAGTTATCGGTTATTTGTTATCGGTTGAGAACAATCTGGTTGAGCTGGAATCAATTTTCCGAACCGGTCGAGCAAGAATCTCTGTGCCTCTGGACAAGGTTTCTTCGGTCGAAATTGTCCCATAGCGTAAAGAAACTAACTTAATCTTAATCCGAAATGAAACAATATATTGCACTACTTTTGTTGCTGTTAGTGACAATTGTTTTTTCATTGACTACAGGAAGTATCTCTATTCCTCCTGCAGAGATATTTTCAGAAAAGTATCACACCATCATATTTGAAATCAGAATTCCCCGAATGGCCAATGCAATAACTGTCGGAGCTTTACTTTCTGTTTCGGGTTTAATGATTCAGAACTTAGTAAAAAATCCTCTGGCTGACCCATATATTTTGGGTGTTTCAGGCGCTTCTGCAATGGTTCAATTATTGCTCATTGCCTTTGGAATTGTATTGCCTTTCAGCCTTTTCATGCTTACAGGTTTTATGGCTACGTTATTAGCATTACTTTTGTTATTGCTCATTTCATCCAAAAAAAGTTTAAACTCAACCAATTTATTATTAAGCGGTGTAGTTTTAGCTTTTGCTTATTCAGCAATTATCAGCTTAGTTCTCACTCTCAGCCCTACGGCAACAACTAAGCCTATATTGTTTTGGTTGATGGGTGATTTGGGTTACAGTTCATTCAGTATGTTTCCGATTATTGCTCTAATCATTGGTTCACTTTGGATCTTTCGATATCACAAAGAGTTGGATTTGCTTGCAAGAGGTGAATTTTTTGCTCTGAAATGCGGCGTTAATGTAAGGAAAACCAATTTAGTTTTACTGGTTTCCGCTTCGCTTTTTACTGCAGTAGCTGTTAGTTTAGCAGGAACAATTGGTTTTGTTGGATTGGTTATTCCGCACATCAGTCGATTGATTTTTGGCAATAAACATGCAAAGCTGATTCCTGCATCCATAATTTTGGGAGCAACATTGGTTTTATTAGCCGACACCTTATCTCGTTGGCTTTTTGCTCCTACACAACTTCCTGTTGGCATATTTACGGCATTATTTGGTGTTCCTGTTTTTCTTTATTTGCTAAGGAAAAACTCATGATAAAAATAAACCAACTCAGCCTCAAAGTTGAAAATAAAACTCTGATTAAGAACCTAAACCTTCAATTGAATAAAGGTGAGTTTTGGGCAATTATTGCACGCAATGGGATTGGTAAAACCACCTTGCTGAAAACAATTGCAGGCTTTACTCCATCAGAGCCTTGGCGTGTAAAGATTAAAGGAAGAAATATCACAGAATATTCTGTTTTGGAACGAGCTCAAAATATTTCTTATCTATCACAATTACAAGATGAAGGTTTGGATTGCACCGTTAAACAAGCTGTTTCTTATGGACGATATCCTTGGCATAAATTCAAACTCGATAACTCTGACGAAACAAAGCTGATTAAAAAGGCATTGATGGACATGGATTTACAAGATTTACAGAATAGAAGTCTAAAAAAACTTTCCGGTGGTGAATTGAGAAAAGTCGATATTGCGACCATTTTGGCACAGAACAGTGAGATTATGATTCTGGATGAACCACTCAATCACCTGGATGTTGCCTTTCGTTATCACTTAATGAAACTGCTGAAAAATCTGTCACAAAAAAAATTAATCATAATGGTGACTCATGATATACAATATGTGAAAGAGTATTGCAGTCATGTTCTTATGATTTCAAACAAAGGAAAGGGGATTTCCGGCAAAGTTTCTGAGATTATGACTGCTGAAAATGTTAAAAACATACTGGAGATTGAGCCTGTTGGTGAAATATTTGAATCATTATGAATAGCAAATTGTCGTTCAGCGAGATTGTCATTCCCATCATCAAACACCTCTTTCACGAGGGGATTATTGATAAAAAATCTGCGGATAAAATTATCAGAAATTCAAAATTGATTAAGGTCAGTTCCGTACATCCTTACATTAATATTTCTGACTATAAATTAAAAAGTCTGAAAACCGGCAAACCGATTTCCATTGAGTTTATTACACATTTTGTAGCCAAGATAAACAACCTTGGTTATTTGAAAATTGATCCGACAAAAGTGAATGTCAGCAGTGTGACCTCTGCGGTTTCACAGGCTTATGCCACCAAACACAAGATTCTTCCGGTTGATATTTCCGATACAACAGTTACATTTGCAGTTGCTAATCCTTATGATGATTCCTGGGTGGAAGAGTTACAAAGAATCTTACGTCTTAAAGTCGTAAGAGTTCACTCCAATCCACTGGATATTCAACGGTTATTATTTGAGTTCTATGGTGTCAATAAGTCTATAAAACACGCACATAAACAGCATAAAAATCGAACGATTGACTCGATTCTCAATCTTGAACAACTGGTTAAATTAGGCTCTAAAAATGATTTAAGTGCCGATGACCAACACATTATCAATATTGTGGATTGGTTGTTGCACTATGCATTTGAGCAACGCGCCAGTGATATTCATCTGGAACCTAAAAGAGAAAACTCCATCATGCGTTTTCGTATTGACGGACGTTTGCATAATGTCTATGTTTTGCCGACGATGGTGATGGCTGCTGTGGTCAGCCGTATCAAAATTCTTTCTCGCATGGATGTCGCTGAAAAACGTAAACCACAAGATGGCCGAATTAAAACACTGACCTCTGAAAGCAAAGAAGTTGAACTTCGTGTATCAACCATGCCAACGACATTTGGCGAAAAATGTGTAATGCGTATTTTTGATCCGGATGCCGTAGTTGAAAAATATCAGGACTTGGGAATGAGTGAATCTGAAATCGATCAATGGTTACAGATGATTTCTCGTCCCAATGGCATTGTTTTGGTTACCGGCCCGACCGGTTCCGGTAAAACCACAACTCTTTATTCAACATTAAAGAACCTTGCAACAGAAGATGTCAATGTTTCTTCAGTCGAAGATCCGATTGAGATGGTGTTTCCGGCTCTCAATCAAATGCAAGTGAATTCCAAAATCGGCGTGAATTTTTCCAGTGGTATTCGTACATTAATGAGACAAGATCCCGATATTATCATGGTTGGTGAGATTAGGGATTTAGAAACCGCTCAAATGGCTGTGCAAGCATCATTAACCGGACATTTGGTTTTATCCACACTGCATACTAATGATGCGCCTTCTGCAATCAACCGTTTACTGGATTTGGGAGTGCCTGATTATTTATTACGTTCAACACTGACCGGCGTGATTGCACAACGGTTAGTCAAGTTGCTCTGTGAACATTGTAAAGAAGAAACCACCATTTCCGATGAAGTCTGGACTTCTTTGACTCACCCTTGGAATATTGCAAAGCCCGAAACGATTTATGATACGAATGGCTGCCTGGAATGCAGAAATACCGGATATCACGGACGAATTGGTGTTTTTGAAATTATGCCAATTCATGCAGATTTACGAGGTATGATTAAAAACAACATTCCTTCGGAAGCGGTAGCTGAACAAGCCTATAAAAGTGGCATGAAACCACTAAGAGTTTCTCTCTCTGCATTAATTAAATCCGGGCAAACCTCCGTTGAGGAAGCCATTAAACTGGCACCACCGGAATATAGCTAAACACCATGTCCAATAAAAAAATTATCATTGTTCAAACCGGAGAACCTATAGCTTCTGCACTTGAGAAGTATGGTGATTTTGATGAACTTTTCATCAGAGCAATGAAAGTGGAACCTGCATTAGTCGAAACATACAGAGTGTATCAGAGCAAAGATGACAATGTAATTTTCCCGGATGTTGACAAAATTGCCGGATTAATTATTACCGGATCACCGGCGATGGTTACCGAAAAACACCCTTGGTCTGAAGCAACAGTTGAGTGGCTGAAACAATTTTTAAGAACTGATATTCCGGTGATTGGGATTTGTTATGGCCACCAATTGCTGGCAACCGCCTTGGGAGGAAAAGTTGATTGGAACCCCAATGGACGACAAATTGGCAGTGTAAAACTCAAACACACTGAGCACATTTATGATGATCCATTACTGGCATCATTAAGCAATCGAATTGACAACGAGGTTCATCTAATGGCAACACATATGCAATCGGTGGTGCAATTACCTGACGAAGTGACACTATTAGGAGCAACAGACCGTGATCCGCATCATTGTTTTCGTTATAAAGAAAATGTATGGGGATTGCAATTTCACCCTGAATTCACTTCAGAAATCATTATTGATTATATTCTGGCAAGAGCTGAGGATATTGAAAACGAAGGCATAAATACAGAAAAGTTAATCGAAGATATTATTGAGAACGACAATGGCTCAATTATTTTACAAAACTTTAGAAAATTGTGCCTGGGCTATTAATTAAAAAATAGCATAAAATTAAACTTGTTCGTGAGAAATAATTTCGGATTCAGGAGTTGATGAAACTGCCTGATGAGTAATTGGGGTTGCCAGAGATAAATTAAATTCTTTCTGCAAGTCAAATGCTGCACGATTAATCGCATAGCGAGCGGCTTTTAGTTGATAGATGTTTTCCAGTTGATAGTGAATTCGCCATAAAATGGCATGATCCCCGGCTTCTATCAATGAAATTTTAGGCTTTTTATCAACTTTAAGAGCGTTGTTCTTTTCGCATGCTTCTTCCCAAACCTTTGCAAAATAATCTTCCACAACTTCTGCCGGAGTTGAATAGCCAATTTTGTATTCAATAAAATCATTCCAGGAAGAGTGTCCGGCTCGATTGAGAATTTCTATTTTTGTTTGTCGCAATTTTGAATTGGGAATGACGACTTTATGCTTTTGAACCAAATCTCTGAATGTTGTTTGTGTCAAAGAAATTTTATGTGTAATTCCAAGAATATTAAATTCAGGAATCCGACAAACTACACCCGGTTCCAAGTCATGATTATAAAGCAGTATCAAACCCTGAGCACTATCAACCGCCCAGGCATCTTTGGTTGCGAACAATATAACCAGCAAGCCACCCAACGCACCTGTTGCCTGCAACCAATTGGTGACATTCCAAATATTCACCAATAATAAAACCGTGGCAATTAAGGTGATGAAGATAATCAAAATGTACATCATTTCTGATTTGTAAGTACCTGTGGTTACATCTTCACCTTCGATATTTTTTATCTTACCATAGTGTTGCAATGCCCATGCGTGAGAGAATTGAATAAAAAGATAGGAAACCAGTAAAACAAGCCCTGTTTGAGAAACCTTTAGCAACCATTCATTTTCTTTACTGTTACCATTAACCAAGGCGTCGATTACATAAATCATCAAGAGTAAGAAGTTTAAAAATCGCATCCAGCGGATTCGTTTCTTGTTCCTTTCCTCATCATGAGTGGGTTTTATGATATACCTGAAAATAACTCCCGAGAGAATGAAAAATAACAAATTCAGGGCAATCACAATCTGTCCAAAACTGGAAAGATGGTCGATATAAGAAACGATAAAGTCGAAAAATTCTTTCATTAAAAATTAATTGCCACGAATGAAATATTGATTGTTACTAAACTTATAGGACAGATTATCAGAATTTTCAATGGTTTCAACCAGAAATTTCAAATCCACAGGTTGGTCAATGCTTTTCCAGAAAGTTAAACCCCACTCTTCTGACACTTTATTGATTCTTACATATCCATTATAGACATCATAAGAGGAATCAATAATCTCGGCAGGCTGTTTCCACAAATGCATGGTGGTCAGTTTATCATTATCTTTCTTAGATAAAATTACTGTCTCGATTTTGCCATTATTTGTTGATGGAATGACTACAAATTCTTCACTTTCTTCAATATCAGAACTCAACGCCGTCCAAACATCTTTCCATGCTTGAGGCTGCTTGGATTGCCAGCCTTCGGACTCAAATTTTTCAGTGAATATATCAATATCACCAAGATAGCGGATTTGAAAAGGTTGCTTGGAACGACTTAACCAATCGAGTCGCTCTTCTTGCTTAGATTCTAACCATTGTTGAGTTGTTAGTTTTGGAATTGCTTTTTGGTAATTTGCAGTTGGAAAACTAAAAAAAATAAGAACCAAAACCGTGACGACACCTTGAAAGCTAAAGTAAATTGCAGAAACCGGCCAACCCAAAAACTGTTTTCGGTTACGCATACGGTAAGCAATTGCAACAATAGCTGCCCAAAATACGGCACTGAATACTGAAATCAATACCACACCTAAACCCATTTGCATAAAAAATAGCTGTGTAAATGCAGTTAAAGCAATCAATAATGTTGCCAAAGTATAGGGCCAGGCACGCATTTTATGAGGCAATGCACCGGATATTAATGCTGCCCAGAACGATATGACACAGACGAACCATGTCAGATGGTAAATTCCAAACCAACTGGAATGACCAGCTGAAAAGTAGTTAATCAGTACCGATAATAAATATCCGCTGACAACGATAAAACCCCAATGTTTGGATGCTGTTATTCGACGACGACGCAACAGCCAAAGTAATACAAACAGTGAAGAAACAAAAACTGTCAGATCATGGGTTATTGCAAGAAAAAATGCCAATACCGGTTGCGTCCAGTCCGTATGAAAGGCTTGCATGAAAGCACTGACTTGTTGTGACCAATTTTGAATAGCATCGCTATTGAGAATCACAAATAACGAAGTAACCGTCAATGCCAGTATAAATGAAGCCATTAATGCCAAAGAACCTGTCTCCGGTTTTCTCGGGTCAATCAAACCGGATGTCACTTTTCCGAAATGGGGATGTTTTTGCGACCAGACAAGAGTTTTACTTAGGATTGTATGAGCTCTGGGAAGTAAGAACCCGTAAACCGCATGAATCACCCAGTAAACAACAAAAACAACAACTGCGAAAGCCAGTACCAGTAGCGATAATGCACCAGCAACTTTTGACATTGCTCCCATTGCGTTTCCAAACAACATTCCGGGCAATAAATAAAATGGCGACCATAATATAGCCGCAACGGTACTGATTATCAGGTATTTTTTTAGCGGCATTTCCATTACACCGGCAATAGCAGGAATGATTGGGCGAACTAAACCTACAAATCGTCCAATGAAAACACTAAGTGTTCCCCACTTAGAAAAGAACGACTGCCCTTGCTCAATCAGTTTGGGAAATTTATAAATCGGCCACATTTTCAGCAAGCCTTTTTTATAATGTCTACCTATCCAGAAACTGATTCCATCTCCTGCAAAAGCACCTAATGAAGCAGTAATCCAAGCCAGCTTAAAATCAACAACTCCCAGTCCAATCAGCGTTCCCAAACCAACAAGCAATGCAGCTCCTGGAAGTAAAATCCCAACCAATAACAAGGATTCTCCTAACGCGACAATAAAAATCATCCAACCGGTTGCATGCGGATGAGCTTGTACCCATTCTAATGTTGCTTGCAGCCAGGAGGATGATTCCATCGTTTATTACAGCTCTGAAAATGCAATTGTTGCTGCTTTTAAAGTTTTGCTCAAAGTCACTTCATCATGTGTTGACGAGACAAAACCAGCTTCATAAGCAGATGGACCTAAATAAACACCGTTCTGAAGCATCTTATGGAAAAAGTCTTTAAAACTTTGTTCATTGCAATTGGATAAGTCGGCAAAATTATTAATTTCAGATTTCTCGGTGAAGAACAATCCAAACATTCCGCCCAAATTAACTGTATGGAAAGGAATATTATTTTGCTTGGCAATTTTTTCCAAACCATCGACCAGTTTTTGCGTTTTATGGCTCAAATCTTCGTAAAATCCGGGTTTTGAAATAATATCCAACATTACTGAACCCGCCGTCATTGCCACTGGGTTTCCAGATAAGGTTCCCGCTTGATAAACCGGACCTAAAGGAGCAATATGCGACATAATTTCTTTTTTACCGCCAAAAGCTCCAACAGGAAGCCCGCCACCAATGACTTTCCCGAAAGTCGATAAATCAGGAGTGATTCCATAAACTTCCTGAGCGCCACCCAGAGCCACTCTGAATCCGGTCATTACTTCGTCAAAAATTAACACTGTTCCATATTTATCACACAAGTCACGAACACCTTGCAAATAACCATCTTTTGGCAAAATCATGTTCATATTACCCGCAATTGGCTCAATAATAATTGCAGCCACATCATCGCCGTGAGCTTTCATAATTTGTTCCAAAGCATCCAAATCATTATAAGCAGCAGTTAAAGTCAAGTCGGCAACCGCAGCAGGAACTCCCGGTGAACCCGGAATTCCCAAAGTCAACACTCCGCTTCCTGCTTTTACTAAAAATGAATCTGCGTGGCCATGATAGCAACCTTCAAATTTGATAATTTTATTTCTTCCGGTATAACCTCTGGCAAGACGAATCGCACTCATGGTCGCTTCCGTTCCCGAATTCACCATGCGAACCATATCCAAAGATGGAATCAACGAGCACATTTTTTCAGCGACTGTGACCTCTTGTTCCACAGGAGTTCCAAAGCTCATGCCTCTATCCACTGCTTTGTGCACTGCTTTTAAAACTTTTTTATTGCAATGCCCGGCAATCATGGGTCCCCATGATCCGATATAGTCAATGTATTCATTATCCTCAACATCGTAAATATAAGGACCATCGGCTTTTTTGATAAATAACGGTTCGCCACCGACCCCTTTGAAGGCTCTGACAGGTGAATTCACTCCACCGGGAATAACACGTTGTGCTTTATTGAATAAATCGTGATTTTTCATAATGTGATAGATTTTGTAATACCGCTATTATAAATGTTTGAATTTTATTTTGGGAAAACATACTTCTGAAAAATAACTTTTTTATTTTTTGATTATCTGTTTCACTGTATTGAAACTTCCGTTCCGTGTTTGATAGTACCGAATAAAAAATTTCGTTTGTATGACAATTGAGTCTCAACCAGAAATATTTGAATAATATATCAAAGGTATCATTAAGTTGAGAAATCAATCTTGATAAAATCAACCCAGCATTCAATAAAAATATTCAGTGGCAAGTTTAAACTGGTCGTTTTTAATAGGAGCACATTTTTCATTGTAAGTAAATTCAAACAATATCAAAAGTTATGAGAGTCCTAACATTAATAATATTCATTTCCTTTTGTAGCAACACAATAGCTCAACAACAAGACAAACCATCCTGGTCTCAACCAATGCCGGAAAAATTAGACACTCCGGAATTAAAAATTGAGAGCAATATTGATTCTAACATTGATTTTGGTTTTGAAAGGAGCGAAATGATTGATGCAGGAGATACGGAACAAAACTCAAACATTTTGATAGAAGACAAACCTATGCAGGAAGGAGATCTTATCGAAAGATCCGAACAAGATCAATTTCCTGAAGAAAGTGTTAGAAATGAAGAAATAGTTGAAAGTGTTGAAACTATTGATGAAAATTTAGAATTATCTGACAAACCGGAGATTTTGGAGAACAAAACCATTGAGAAAGTATCAGAGCCATCAGCTATTCATAATTCTCAGAATAATTATAGTTGGACAAAAATAAAAGACGAGCCCCCACTCTACCCACAACGTGCATTTAAGAGTAAGAAAGAAGGTTGGGTCGATGTTCGGCTGACAATAAACATAGAAGGAGAAGTTATTAATACTGAAGCAGTTGCCAGTTACAACAATCAAGGTTTATTTAACCGATCGGCTTTGAATGCTGTCAAAAAGTGGAAATATGAACCCCCAAAATCCTATGGGATAGAAGAACCATTAACAACTCAAGTAAGAATTGTTTTTAATTTAAAAGACAAAAACTAATCTTTTTACTTTCAACTCATAGAGTATCTTTTATCTTGTTTGAAAGTATAGTTTGTTCCGTTAAAGCGAAGAACTCTAATGTTACTATATGAATTCTTCGCTTTCTAATATTTTCAAACGTTCCTTCTCATGCTTATTTTTTCTTAGCTTTGGAAAACGCTTGAGCCAGACTACCCAAGGAATTATTTTGCTGAGAAAAATGACTTCGTTTGTTTGATGATTGATTGTCTCGTTTTTTATCCGGATGGTTCTTAGGTTTCACTGATGCTTGAGGAGTCACTCCACTTTTAGCAGATAAAGAGATACGTTTGCGTGGAACATCCACTTCTAGAACTGTCACTTTAAGGATCTCGCCGGCTTTAACAACTTCTGAAGGATCTTTTACAAAGTTATCAGATAGTTGTGAAATATGAACTAAACCATCTTGATGCACACCAATATCTACAAAAGCTCCAAATGCGGTGACATTGGTAACCACACCTTCAAGTTTCATACCCTCTTTTAAATCTGAAATCGTCTGCACCTCATCATCAAAAACAGCTGTTTTAAACTCTCCACGAGGGTCTCGCCCAGGCTTCTTCAACTCAGCAATGACGTCCTTAATTGTTTCCAAACCATAATCATCATTAATGAAATCACGAGGATTCAGTTTATTGAGTTTATCCGATTTACCGATAACGTCTTCTATTTTACAGTTGAGCGAATTTACAATTTTCTCTACTAGAGGGTAGGATTCAGGATGAACTGCTGACTGATCCAAAGGTTGCTCGCCGTTTCTGATGCGTAAAAATCCGGCACATTGAGTGAACATTTTATCGCCCAAGCGTTTAACATTAAGAAGTTGCTGTCTATTGACAAAGCGCCCATTTTCATCGCGATAATTGACGATTTCCTGAGCAACAGAATCACTGATTCCTGCCACATACTTTAATAATTCAGTTGAAGCGGTATTGACATCAACACCTACTGAGTTCACGCAATCTTCAACGGTATCTCCCAGAGCTTTGCTCAGTTGGGATTGGTTCACATCATGTTGATATTGTCCAACTCCTATGGCTTTTGGCTCAATTTTCACCAGTTCTGCCAACGGATCTTGCAAACGACGTGCAATTGAAACTGAGCCACGATAACTCACGTCCAAATCAGGAAATTCTTTAGCTGCTGTTTCTGATGCGGAATAAACAGAAGCTCCGGCTTCTGAAATCATGATTTTTTGGGCTTTAAGATCTTTATTCTGCTTCAATATTTCAGCCATCATTTGATCAGTTTCTCTGGAAGCCGTGCCATTGCCGATACTAACAAGTTCAATATTGTATTTTTTGATGAGTGATACGATTTTGACTTTAGCTTGTTCCCATTGTTTCTGTGGTGGGTGCGGAAATATGACATCTTTATCCAGTAACTTTCCGGTTTTATCAACAATGACCACTTTAACTCCGGTTCGATAGCCTGGATCAAGACCCATTGTCGCTTTGCTTCCAGCCGGAGCTGCTAATAAAATATCTTTCATGTTGCGACTGAAAACTTTAATCGCTTCAGTGTCTGCCAGCTCCCGTATTTGATTGGTCAATTGCAATGAAAGTCTCACATGAAGTTTTGCAACCCATGACAACTCGACTGTTCGCATCAGCCATTCGGAACTTTGAACATCCCAACCTAAATGCTGTATGATTTTTGTGATTGCCGGATGTTGCTGGTTATCTGCTACCAATGCATCAATCTTTAAACTCAAAAAGCCTTCATTTCTGCCACGCAATAATGCCAAAGTGCGATGTGATGGGATTTTATTCAGCTTTTCATTGAAGTCGAAATAATCTTTAAATTTAATCGCTTCTTGTTCTTTTGAAGTAACCACCGAAGATGAAATGATAGCATTTTCCCACATCCAGTCACGCAGTTCCTGAATCAAATTGGCATTCTCGCCAATATCCTCCAAAGCAATTTGTCTGGCACCATCTAATGCTTGCTCAACTGTTTCAATGCCTTTTTCTGCATTAATATATTTTTCTGCTAGGTTCTCAATATTAGATTTCGGATTATTTATGAGATCTTTGAGTAATGGTTCCAGTCCGGCTTTTCGGGCAATCTGAGCCTTGGTTTCGCGTTTCTTTTTGTACGGCAAATACAAATCTTCCAGTCGTGTTTTGGTATCAGCAGCAAGGATTTCCTTTTCCAGTTCACTCGTCAGTTTGCCTTGCTCTTTTATCAACTCCAAAATTGATGAGCGTCTTTCATCCAGCTCACGCAAATAAATTAGTTTCTCCTCTAACTGTCGCAACTGTGTATCATCAAGCCCCCCGGTCACTTCTTTGCGATAACGAGCAATAAAAGGAACGGTGTCTCCAGAATCCAGTAATTGGACAGCATGTTCAACCTGACTAGGTTTAGCATTGATGAGGTTTGCGATAATTTCTGCGTGTGTCATAACGTTTGTTTTGTAATTTTCAAAAGAGTGGGAATTATAAAGAAATAAATTTAAGAATGTTTTATAAAAATATATTTTTAAATAAATCTGATGCTCTTTGGGGACTATTGCTTCGATATGCAATATTCGTCATTTCCACATAGGCTGGAATCTAGTAAAACAATTTCATACTGAACGATAGCACTTGTATATGCACAAAAACATCACTTTACTAACAAGAATCACCCTGAAAATCACCATCTTAATTATCAATTACACATTGTTCATTATTGATAAGAACTCGTCTCTCAAAGAGAGGAAATATATGAGTTTTAGCTAAAAACAACTGTATTCGTAAAACCTCTTGTCCACAGTTGAACCGTCACAATCCCAGTATATATATCCGTCATCACTCGCATGAGGAGTTATTTTGATGTATTTTCCAGACAGAGCAGGAATATCGTCGCCTATGTAGATGGTAATTTCACCATTTTTGGGGTTGTAAACCAGTTCATCGGATTGATCGAAGCGGTCGGATATGGATTCCGTATTTGGGAATGTTCCATTTTCAATATAGCTGTCTTCAATCAGGTATTTTTCTTCATTAACGGAATAAATTTTATCAGTAACCTTAGCACGAACTGTGTAGTCCCGATAGGATGGTATAGTATAGGCTGCCAAAATTCCTACACCGGCAATCATAAGCATACCTCCATTGGAAGAAAGCTGCTCAATTGGACTATATTCGTAATTCAAACTGAACATCAATGCTTCTTTGGATGAGTCCAAAGCAAAACCAAAGCGTCCGCTTTTGGGCAAATTCAGTTGATGAGCCGTTGGCAAAGCAAACAAATCCAGCTCAGTATGGCTGTAACTGGCAAGGTATTGAAGAACATTTAAATATCCATAATAAATATCCCGGGGAGCATCGTTCACTTCTTTGCTGTATGCAATGATTGAGTTTGTAAAATCAGTATGCTGTTTATTTTTTAACCAATCTTGTAGTTTTAATTGATTGCTATAGTTGGCTCTATCTGCCAAAACCTGAGGATTATATGCTTGAATGAAATAGTCTCCTTCGGTTAAATAATAACCGTATTGTTTCACGTTCAATAGTTTTTCAATTTCGCTTTTATCTTTTTCAGAAGGAAAGATATGATTGATGAATTCATCAATCGAGAATCGAGTTTGATTGATTGGAACTCCTGCCAGTTCTTTGGTAGCAGACTCGGTTTTGAATGCCTTTGAAACCTTTTCAACAATTAACTTATGAGCATTCATATCGTTGATTTTGCTGGCAAACCAAGTTCCCGATTCATCTGTAATAACAAGTAACTTCTGCCCATAAGTATTCATGATTTCTGACAAACTGACACCCAGATACTCATTCACTTGCTGGATTTTTTCATCGACAACTTTTCGGATTTCAACACTTTCTGCTTCATTCATTGATAATATCAATTCATAAATTTGCTTGAGCTGTTCTTCATTCGGGACAGCAATTTGCCATACACTTCTTGGTGTTCCGGCTGTGTGTATGTCAAGTTCGGAATCCACCCTGGGAAGAAACTGTCTGAAGCCTTCATCTGGCATTTGCAATCTCACAATAAAACGACTTTTGCCTCCAATCGCTGAAGTTCCTACCCAAAGATATTCCATCTGCTCCAAAGCAAATTTGGAAACGATTGGTTTCACATGAGGAGGTATAAAGTTTTTATTGTTATGTATCAATGATTTGAAATTAACCCATAGTTCCAGATTTTTACCGGCTGCATCAACACTATTTTCAAATTCAAAAATGGGTTTTAAATCATCTGCATGTTTCTGTTGTGACAGTATGGATTTCAGTTCATCCTTGCTGCTAGACAAACCGGCGAACAGTAAAAGTCTTCCATCTTTTTCATTAAAATAGATATACGTTGGTGTCATAGAAATGGCTAATTTGCCAAATCCTTCATTATCAAAATCATCAATAATTTGAATTTGTCCACCGGATTTGTTTTTCCATAACTTGAGTAAAATATCGAGTTGTGACAAAGAAGTGTTCCGAAGAGTCGTTGCAATCAAAGTGTTCGGAACCGGCCTTCCATCAGCTGATTTAACAAACGCGACTTCAAGTGGAGAAACCATATTTTGAATAATCGTTTCAACAAGTGGACGCATATCGCTTGGCAAGAGTTTTAAATAAGAATCCTGCAATCCTTTTTTAAAACTATCAATTTGTTGCACATGATTTTGATTTGATTGTACAGGGTATAAAACATCCGCTTTTTCTTCAAAAAACATCTGCCAGATTGTAGGTATTCGCAAATAAGCAAAAGTTTCTGCCGGCAATTTATTTCTCAGCCATGAAACATTTTGTATTCCTTTAGGTGGAACGGCACTCTCAACAGATTGAGAACTCGTTGAATTATCGCACGCAGTTAGAAAAACCATTAGTGCAAAAAAGGATGCCAAAATTGTTCTTTTCATAATTGTTCAACCATTCGTAGATAGTTTATTATGAATTGAACCAAACTTTGGTTCAAGTTATAGCTAAACGAATTGTTTCTTTGCTTATCTCGATGAGTTTTTTCTTGTATAAAGTGCCGAGGGCACGCTTATAACTGGCTTTAGATACATTCCACTTGTTATAAATTTCTTGAGGTGGAGTTTTGTCGGTCATGTGGGAAACACCTTGATTTTCTTTTAAATCATCAAGGATTCTTTGTGCCAAATCATCCAGTTTTTGTGAGTCCGGCAATACAAATCCAATATTAATTTTACCGTCATCTCGAATTTGTTTGATAAATCCTTTCAGTTGTTGCCCCAATTTGATTGGTTTGAAAACTTCAGAGTGATGAATAAGTCCCAAATGTGTTTGGTTGATTACTGCTTTAAAACCAAGTTTGGACTTTCCACAAATTAGCAAATCAACTTCCTGATTGACTTTGAAATCGGTATTTTTTTCAGATAGGAATTTACTCAATCGCAAAGAACCGACCAATCGTTTGGATGCTTTATCACTGTATAAATAAATTGAATAATACAATCCCGGAAAAACTTTATAGGGTTGCTCGGCATAAGGAACAAGTAACTCTTTGGGCATTCCCCAGTCAAAAAAAGCCCCAAATTTATTCACATCGGCACATTTTAAATAAGCACATTGATGCAATTCAATCTTGGGACTAGCCAAAGTGGCAACTGCATGGTTATTATCCAGATAAACAAAGACTTTTAGTTTCTCACCCACATTATATTTTTCAGTCAAATTTTTTCCAAAACACGAAAGTGGGCCGTGCTCTTTTCCATCAAATATTATTTCTTTATCAGAAACATCGAGTATTTCTAAAGCGTTTAATTTCCCTGGGGTGATCATTATGAGTTTGTTATGACTTGAAGCCTCAATTATATAGCGATTACTCGAAAAATCGCTGAAATATTATTTTCATTCTGAATTTAGGTTGGTTTTCTTTGATATTCACCTTCATTTACAAAATCTATGTTGTCCTTAAGTTATAATTGCCCTTTTGAACACGCAATATTTTATGAACGACCAACAGTTTCAACAAGTTCTTGAATATTTAAAGAAATTACAAGATCAAATTTGTAGTGCTTTTGAAGAAATTGATACGAGTGCTTTTAAACAAGACCAATGGCAACATGCCAATGGTGGCGGTGGTCGCACTCGTGTTCTCCGTGGTGACATTTTTGAATCCGCCGGTGTGAACTTTTCTCACGTTAAAGGTGATAAATTACCGGCTTCGGCAACTGCAAAAAGACCCGAATTAGCCGGTTGTGGTTTTGAGGCATCCGGTGTCTCTCTGGTAATTCATCCTGATAATCCTTTCATTCCGACTTCCCACGCCAATGTTCGGGTTTTTCGTACTACAGGCAGCGAAGAAAGCAAATGGTGGTTTGGTGGTGGCTTTGATTTAACACCTTTTTACCCTTTTGATGAAGACATTATTCATTGGCATAAAGTTGCTAAACAGGCGTGTGAACCATTCGGCAAAGATGTTTATAGCAAATATAAAAAGTGGTGTGATGAGTATTTCTATTTGAAACACCGCAAGGAAACTCGGGGTGTTGGTGGTCTGTTTTTTGATGATTTGAATGAATGGGGTTTTGAAAAATGCTTTGAATTTATGCAAGCTGTTGGTAATGCCTATTTAAAGGCTTATATGCCGATTGTTGAAAAAAGGAAAAACACTAGCTTTTCAGAAAAGCATAAAAACTTCCAAAAATATCGTCGTGGTCGGTATGTGGAATTTAATCTCGTATATGATCGAGGTACTTTATTTGGTTTACAATCCGGTGGTCGAACAGAATCCATCCTGATGTCAATGCCACCCGAAGTCTCTTTCAGATATAATTACCAACCTGATGAGGGTAGTGAAGAGGGCAAATTATATGAGTATTTATCACCAAAAGATTGGTTAGTATATGACTGAACACGCCAAGTTACTTAGAAGAGTCACATCTGCATCCGTTGCGGTTGCTTTAATTCTTATTGTTGCAAAAGCGATTGCATGGTATTTGTCAGGGTCTGTCGGAATTATGGCTTCACTTATTGATTCATTAATGGACTCGTTTGCCTCATTGATTAACTTATTTGCTGTTCGCTATGCATTACAACCGGCAGATGATGATCATCACTTTGGTCATGGGAAGGCGGAGCCACTTGCAGGTCTGGCACAAGCCAGTTTTATTGCCGGTTCAGCATTCTTTTTGATATTTAATGCTATTGGAAGATTACAAAACCCTCAACCTCTTGTTCATGGAAATATCAGTATGATTGTGATGGTCTTCTCCATTGTTCTTACTTTGTTATTGGTTTTATACCAAAGACACGTTGTAAAAATCACCAATAATTTGGCAATTAAAGCGGACTCATTACATTATGTGAGCGATTTATTAACTAATCTCAGCATATTATTGGCAATTTTCCTCACACTGAAAGGTTATTTATGGGCTGATGCTGTGTTTGCATTAGCAATTGCTGTCTATATTTTTAAAAGTGCTTATGAAATTGGTAATGATGCTTTTCATCAACTTATGGATAAAAAATTGGATGATGAAACCGAGGCATTGATAATAAAAGCCATCGAAGAAACCAAAGACGCATTAGGCTACCATGATTTTCGCACCAGACAATCGGGAAAAAATAAGTTTATTCAGTTTCACCTGGAACTTGATAACTCGTTAAGTCTTCTACAAGCCCACGCTATTGCTGATGTGTTGGAAAAAAAAATCTCTGCTTTAATTCCCGATGCCGAAGTTATCATTCATGAGGATCCAATCCATGCAGTAAAAAAATAACCGAGAATACACGCAAACTCGGTTATTTCTATCTATTTATTCAATTGGCTGATGAGTGACTGAACAATTGTCTGACGACGCATGATTTTTTCTTGTTCTGACTTGCTAAACTCTGATAAAGATTTTGTGTTTGTTGGTACTGTAATTTTATCTGCCAAACCTTGATTCGCTTCCTTCGATGTTTTTAAATTTGAACTGCTTGGACCAACTCCGGTTTCAATAAAAGAGCGGCTGGCTGTTCTGAAACCTCTAACCGGATAGAATATGTTATTATGCCCGCCATTTTTGGGATAAAGTTCTGCGACTCCATCAAATTGATTGAGACCTACATCCAGATAATAGGCTAACCAATAGTTATCACTATCATCAACTACTATTAACAATTGCTTGCTTTCAGTATCAAACAATGCTGCCATTTCATGATAGTTATAAGAAAAACTTGAACAAAATCCATCAACGGTATTATCCGGGCGACAACCTTCTACATATTTGTCTCCGTCTTCAAAGAAGGTATTATCAAATATCAGCACATCACCATTGAAAGGAAAATCCACACCCGTACTTGAGAAATCAATAACAGCTTGCCATTCACCCAGCATTTTTGTCACTTCATCCCCTAGAATAAAATTAAATCGCTTAATAAATCGTTGCTCACCACGAAATTGGATTTTTCCGGTTGTTTCCGTTAAAAATTCTATTGTTATCGGTCCACCCTCACCAATTAATGTAATTGGTTCGGAATAATCGCAGTCAATGCAAGGTCCGTTATATGTGTAATTCAATTCTGTATCAAATAAAGCGTTACCATCCAACGTCTTGCCGGCTGTGTACCAAGTAGGGACTCCAAACTCATCATAAACATACAATGCAACGAACATAAAGTTATCCTGTATTTCTATTGAATAACCCGTTCCTGGCACTCCGGGGCTAATCCAAAACCCCGATTCCGGAGTGAAACTCTTCGCATTAAGTGATAAAAGCATCATTGTGATTAATAACGTTTTATAAAAAATCCGCATTATTTGCTCCTGTATGTATCAATATTGGTATATTATGCCAAACTTTCTGAATCAAGAATGAACAGATGATAGACATTGGAGCGAATTTAACACACGAAAGTTTCAAAAAAGATATTGAAGATGTCATAAAAAGCGCAGTCGATGCCGGAGTAACAGCGATGATTGTGACTGGCTCGAATGAACAATGCTCCAGAGATGCGTTTGCTTTAACTCAGGAATTTCCGGATTATTTATATTCAACAGTTGGCATCCATCCTCATCATGCCGATGAATATACCGGTGAAACGGAAGATCTAATTCTAGAATTAATTAAACACAAAAAAGTGGTTGCCATCGGTGAAACCGGCTTGGATTATTTTCGAGATATTTCACCACGTCCGGCACAAATTTTCTCTTTTGAACAACATATCAAACTGGCAATAGAAACTCAATCACCCATGTTTTTGCATCAAAGAGATTCTCATCCAGACTTTTACCCTATACTCAAAGAACATAGAGACAATCTCGAAAATGTCGTTGTTCATTGTTTTACCGATAATAAACACGCTCTTTTTGATTATCTGGATTTAGACTGTCATATTGGCATCACAGGTTGGATTTGTGATGAAAGACGAGGATTACACTTAAGAGAACTAGTGAAAAACATTCCTTCAAGCCGCCTGATGATTGAAACCGACTCTCCATATCTAATTCCCAGAGATTTAAAATTAAAAACTCGAAGGAATGAACCACAGCACTTACCTCATATTGCTAAAGTGGTTGCCACATTACGAGGTGACGACTTAAGTGTTTTTATCCAGAGGTGTGAAAAAACCACTAAGGAGTTTTTTCATTTATCTTGATGTTTTGGTTTGATTTTTGAGTCTTTATTGATATGAGCATCCATATTTTTCTGTATTCTTATTTTTCTCATATCTTCCGCATCCGGTAGAGGTGTATTTCTAGGAACAATTCTAAAGCCGATTTTTTTCTTATCATTGTCATCTTGCAGTGAAGTGATATAAACCACCCAATAATCTTCGTGATAAGTCGATTGATTAAAAAAATATCCCACGCCAATTTGATCCTGATTCAGGAAAAATTGATTCTCTCCCAACAGATGATTTTTATGAGGAAGACTTGCTAAAAAATTCTCAAATGCTTTCTGTGCTGTCTCAGCACCGCCTTGTAACGATTCAACCTGATTCCCCAAAATACTATAACTGTATGGAAGTTTGATTCCTTCTTTTGTAAGGAGTTCGTTGGGGGTTATATTATTCAATGTATGAGCAACTAAATTCGCATCCGCCATAAGTTCAGCTTTTTTCATAGCGACAACACTTAGTTTTTCATTACATACCAAAAACTCTCTTCTCTGTTCGAAGTATTCAATGATTAGTTTTGCAAGCTCTCTCGACTTTTCATCTGTTCCACAGCCGGAAAAATCTTTGTTTGCCTGAACAATACTTATAGAAAAAAGAAAATAGAAAAATACAATTAATTTCATAAACTCATTTGGACTCAATTATGAGATAAACAACAGTGGTATCACCAACATTCAGCACTTTATGCCAGTCCGTTCCCGAGCTGTTAAAATAACTATTGGTTTCAAGATTTACTATTCGTGTTCCTTTGCTGTCTTCTATCTGCATCCGACCACCGGATATGGCATATCCAAAATTGGAGTTGTGTTTATGCTTTTCATGGCCGACGCCAGGAGGAAATGTGCATCGAAGAATTTGTTGTTGCTCATCTTCTGATAACATCTCACAAACATCCTTACCTTTCCAACCTGCTTCCAATGGACCTTTTAGGCTTTCAGCAAATAAACTGTCAGGTCTAAAAAGACATAATAACAGCACTAATATTTTTATCAAATCAACAATCCTCCGTCAACTGGAATATTCGTACCTGTGATATATCCCGCTTCATCGGAAGCGAGGAATAGAAAAATTGGAGCAATTTCTTCGGGTTGAGCCATCCTGTGCATTGGAATTAGTGGAAGAATTTGTTTAAGCATTGTCTCATTCTGAGTTAAAGCGGATGCAAATTTCGTATCAGTTAATCCTGGTAATACAGCATTAACACGAATGTTTTGAGGAGCACATTCACGCGCAAAGGCTTTCGTCATGGAAATAATCGCAGCCTTAGAAATCGAGTAAATCCCTTGCATAGGAGCGGGAGATACTCCATTAACTGATGCTGTATTAATAATACAACCTCCGCCATTTTTACGCATGGATTGTCCGGCGAGCTGACTCATTAAAAAGTATCCTTCGATATTGACTTCAACAGTCTTTTCCATTGCTGAATAGGGCGTATCCAGAATGTGTCCGAAATAGGGATTGGCTGCTGCATTATTGACCAGAATATCTAACTTGCCAAATTTGCTTTCAATAGTTTCAAACAAGCTTTGAATCGAGCTTCGGTCACCAATATGGCATTCCACCGCAATCGCATTTCCACCCTGACTATTTATTTCTTCAGCTACGCGGTCAATTCCCTCTTGCCTGCGGCTGGAAACTATCACATTCGCACCCGCTTTCGCATATAGTTTCGCCACTTCTTCACCGATTCCCCTCGATGAACCCGTCACCAATGCCACTTTATTTTTTAGTGAAAACATCTTGTCCTCTTTATTTTGAATACACGATATTGTATAACATTATGGTTAAATTGACTTCAATATAAACTCAGGAATAAAAATGAAAACAGCTTTAATCACAGGAGCCAACCGCGGAATTGGTTTTGAGTTAGCAAAACAACTACAACAAAAAGGCTATCATATCATAGCCGCTTGTAGAAAAACATCACAGCAGTTACAACAACTCAAATGCCAAATTGAAGAAAACTTTGACGTCACAAATGCAGCGAGTATAAAGAATTTAGCAGATAAATTATCGAATCAAAAGATTGACTTACTCATCAACAATGCCGGCCTCTTACAAGGCATGTCTCTGGAAGATTTGAACTATGACTCTATCAGAAAACAATTTGAAGTGAATACACTCGGGCCTTTAAGAGTGGCAGAAAATTTTATTCCATTGATGGCAAATAACTCAAAACTAGTCATTATAACCAGCCGCATGGGCTCGATTACTGATGGTTCCGGTGGACAATATGGCTACCGAATCAGTAAAACTGCTGTAAATATGGTTGGCAGTTGTTTAGCTCACGATTTAAAAGGAAAAGGGATTGCTGTCGGATTACTCCATCCCGGATATGTCAAAACAGAAATGACCGGTGGAAGCGGGTTTATTAACGCCGATGAATCTGCCAGAGGCTTGATTGCTCGAATCGAAGAGCTAAATCTGAAAAACTCAGGTTCATTCTGGCATATGGATGGAACTGAATTGCCATGGTGAGTCTATGTACAAAAATATAAAAGTCATTGGTTTTGATGCAGATGACACCCTTTGGGTGAATGAAACCTTTTTCCGTGAAGCAGAATTAAAGTTCGGACAATTGATGCAAGGTTTTGAAACCATCAATCAAGTCGATCAGGAATTGTTTAAGATTGAGATAGCTAATTTACCGATTTATGGTTATGGAATTAAAGGCTTTATTTTGTCAATGATGGAGGCAGCTCTGGAGTTATCAAACTATCAAGTCACTCCACAAACCATGCAATCCATTGTGGACATTGGCAAAGAAATGTTAAACAAACCGGTTGAATTATTGGATGGTGTGGAAGAAGTCCTCAATCAACTATCAAAAACACACCGTCTCATTCTGGCAACAAAAGGTGACTTACTGGATCAAGAACGCAAGTTGGAAAAATCCGGGCTGATAAAATACTTTCATCATATCGAAGTCATGAGCGATAAAAGGTCTTGTGATTATCAGAAACTATTAAATCACTTGGACATTGAGCCACAGCAGTTTCTTATGGTTGGAAACTCGTTGAAATCAGATATTCTTCCACTCGTTGAGATTGGAGCTCATGCGATTCATGTTCCTTTTCATACAACCTGGCAACATGAGCAAGTTTGTCCAAGTACGATTAAAGGAAAAAATTATCAGACTGTTAATGGTATTTTAGAGATATTGAAATTTATCAAATAATACTGTGTAAGAATGTTTTGATTCCATCTAAAAACATTTGCACTGCAATCGCAATCAGAACCATTCCCATCAATCTTTCGATGGCAATCATCCCGCGTTTTCCCAGATAATTCTGCATGGCTGTTGCAGAGAAAAGAATGATTGCCGATAAAAACCAGGCAATGAACAAAGCAATTGATAAATCCATCAGTTTATCAGGATATTGACTCACCAGTAATATCAATGTTGCTAATATCGAGGGTCCGGCAACCAAAGGAATGGCGAGTGGTACAACGAGCGGATCACCTTCGATTTCTTCATCACCATACTGTTTGCTTGCTGGAAAAATCATCCGTAAAGCAATAATAAACAAAATAATTGCGCCGGAAATCGAGACCGACTCCTGTTTGAGGTTTAATGCTGCTAATATCTTTTGTCCAAAAAACAAAAACAAATAGAGAATCACCAGAGCAATTATCAATTCTCGAGCCAGTGTCCTGTAGCGTTTATTGCTTTTCTCTAAATAGCTGAGGAATATCGGGATATTTCCCAACGGATCTAAAATCAGAAACAGCAGTATTGTTGCTGAAAGGATATCCATAATGGTTTCAGACTGTTTCTATTTGCCAAAAATCCACAAATCTTTAAACGAAAAAATCTTCGTTTCTAAATCCAGTTCTCCACCTTGAAGATAACTGTGATTAGGAAAATTCTTTTCAAGTACAGCGACATTTGCATCAGCCAATTCCGATTGACCCAGTTGTTTATATGCTTCTGCAGAAACCGCTAAAGCATCAGCAACAGAGTTAGATTCCTGGAAGGATTCAATCACAAACTTACACCTGTTGATGGCTGCAACATAAGCCTGACGACGTAAATAATATTTAGCAACTTGCAATTCATAGGCTGCCATGTGATTTCTTAGATAGATTAAGCGTTGCTCTGCATCTTCTGCATATCGGCTTTTGGGGTATCTTTCGATAAAGGTCTTCAATGCGACAAATGCCTGCCGACCATTTTCAATATTACGATCCATGCTCGGATCAGGATTCACTCTTTGCATAAGTGACTTTTCACTTTCAAAATATACCAAACCTTTTAAATAATAAGCATAATCAATGTGTTCGTGCGCAGGATAGTTTTTAATAAAACGATCCAATGTCGAAATAGCTAGCTCAGTATCATAATTTTTATAATACGAGTAAGCCAACTCCAATGTTCCTTGCTCGGCATGGCGACCAAAAGGATATTGGTTTCTTAAGTGCTTATATTGAAAAATCGCAGCATCCCACATACCCAGGTCCATATATTTTTTGGCTTTGTTATACAAGGTTTCTGCACTGTATTTTGTCACCTCAACAGAGGTGGAGTCTTTTTTATTTTTCTTACAACCGGTAACTGAAGCGATTAGAACAAAAATAATTAATAAAGAATAAATTTTTTTCATTAATACATTATCGACAAATATAAACTCCGACATAATACTGTAAAATACAGCAATGAACCAACAAAATATACAATTTATCAGACAAAACATTCAGGTGGCTATTGAGAAATCAGGGACAAGACTGGATCATTTTTTAGTTGAAATCTTTCCTGAGTATTCACGCTCCGCCATTCAAAAGTGGATATCTGATGGTCAGGTTCGAGTCAACTCTGAGATTTCAAAAGCGAAAACCAAACTCAAAGGCTTTGAGATGGTTGATATAGATGTAGAACTAAAGTCCAATGTGGAGAACTTACCTCAGGAAATTGACTTAAACATCATTTTCGAAGATGACTCTTTGCTGGTTATTAACAAACCCGCAGGAATGTTGGTTCACCCCGGAGCCGGAAATCCTGACGGAACATTGTTAAATGGCCTACTTGCACACAACAATAGCCAGTCACTTTTACCACGAGCCGGAATTGTTCATCGTTTAGATAAAATGACCAGTGGTTTGATGGTTGTTGCAAAAACCACTCAAGCCTATAATTCACTTGTTGGGCAACTGAAAACTCATACTGTTGCAAGAGAATACTTCGCTATTGTTAAAGGTGTCTTAAATAAACCAAATGTTATTGACTTACCCATTGGCAGACATAAAACCCAACGAACCAAAATGGCTGTCACAGTCAATGGCAAAAAAGCAGTCACACATTTTAATATTGTTGAAAACTTCAAGCACTATACTTCGCTTAAAATCAACCTGGAAACTGGCAGAACACATCAAATCCGCGTTCACATGCATTATGTTGATTATCCTCTTTTAGGAGATCCGGTTTATGGGAACCCTTTACGAGTGGCTCCTGATTTGGAAGAAGGACTTAAAGATGTTGTTAGGAGCTTTCCAAGACAGGCTTTACACGCCAAATTACTATCTTTTATTCATCCGAAAACAGGCAAACAAGTAACTTTTAAAAGCAAACTACCAAATGATATTTTGGATTTATTGGATGAATTAAGAGACTTTGACAGTTTCAATACAAATGAAGATGATGGAGACTGGGAGGTTTTTTATCCTGAATAAAATAAAGAAGTGGTTTTACTAAACCTGATTTTTTCTTCCGGTAACCAATACAATACCAAAGAGTAGTACTGCTAATGCTAACAAGTTATTAACCGGAACAACTACCAATACACCGGCAATACTTTGAATACCGTAGTTATTTGAATTGTCAATATCATTATCAGCGGTTACGGTTATCTCAGGTTTAATATTTCCGCCTGAAGTAATTTTAGTCGATAATACACAATTTAAAGAATCACTTGAGGCTATGTCCTGTACGCTCAGAGAACTGATAGCATCCCTTTCCAAAGTGTTTGTTCCATCATCACAAGAAAACTCTTGTAGCTTCAAATTACTACCAATTTGAGTATTCAAAACTACATTGGTTGCATTTCCGGAACCTAAATTTGTCACAACGATATTGAACTGCAAATCATCGTGCAACTTAAGCTCATCTCCATAGTCCTCAACCGAAAAGTCAACAGACAAGTCCGAACCTGCTTCAGCACCTTGAACAAACATGCAATTATTATTTGCTACCAAATCTATTCCATGAACTTTTAATGTTCCAGACGTGTATCTGGCATCAACAGAGTTATTCAAATCATCAATTTTTTCATAGAACTGTGTCAAAAACACACCATCAGCTAAAGAAGCTACATCAGATAGACCATTATCGGTAATATCGAGAATTCCATTGGAACTGAATGATTCTGTTCCTGAAAATTCATTACCGGCACCTAAAACCAATCTCAGACCATCATCTCCGGCATTGGAGTCGCTGAAATAAATCACAGCCTCAGAGAGGTAGCTTCCTGAAACTGTTTGAATAGTGACATTGTTGTATTCAACGCCAGTAATCATTGATCCACTGAAGCAATGTGCCTGGACATTATTTGCACTATCTTTGCCATCCCATGACTCTACATGATATTGCGAGAAATCAAAGGTTACAAAAGAGTTAGGCTGACTATTGACCGATTGAGTAGAGTTTGTCCCCTCTGTGCCACTAGACTTTGATAATACAGTTTCAATTTGAACACCTGATTTTTCCGCAGACACCGAACACACGCCAAAAGCCATCATTGTGGCAAATAGAGCAATATTGTGTTTGAGTTTAATCATTTTAAATAAGGTATTACAAATCTGAGAGACAGTTGATGAAATTATAATAGAGCAAAATGAATAAAGGTAGTGTTAAATTGCAATTTCTTCTATAATTTCAAATTATGCTAATAAAAACAGATATTTTCAAGGCAAACCTCATACAAATGTTACAAACCACAAGAGTTGGTGGTTATAGTGACAAGCCTTATGACAGTTTGAATCTGGGTGTTTTTGGTAAAGACCCGAAAGTGATAGAAAATATTGAGTTTTTAACACATAAGAATTCACTACCTCACTCTCCGGTTTTTATGCAGCAAGTTCACACAGACAATATTGTTGAATACACTAGCATCCCACAAAAACACGGTCAATTTCAAGCTGACGCCTGCTTCACTCGCCAGAAAAATATCATTTGTGCAGTTCTTACAGCCGATTGTTTACCTGTCTTGATTGCCGACAAAAACGCAACTGTTGTTGCTGCAGTTCATTGTGGTTGGAAAGGGCTATTTTCCGAAATTTTGCCAAAAACAATTTCAAAAATGAAGGTCAATCCCGCTCAATTACAATGTTGGCTTGGGCCTTGTATTTCATATAAACCTTATGAAGTCAGTGATGGTTTTCGCCAAAATTTTACCACGAAAGATAAAGAATACGCCCATTGTTTCTATCTGGATGCCAAAAACAAGTGGCATGCGGATTTGAAAAAAATTGCTGTTTATCAATTACAGCAACTCGGTGTAAAAGAGATTGTTCAATCGCCATATTGCACTTATGATAATAAAGGCCTATTCTACTCTTATCGTCGTGATGGTGAAACCGGTCGGATGGCGAGTATGATTTGGTTGAGTTAGGAAAATATTTCACCGTACCAACACTCCAGCCGGTTGATTTTTAACAGAAAATCCACATATTTCTTTCAGTTATAAAATTTTAGGTGAAAGAAATGCAAATCGATAAATTTACCAGCAACTTTCAGCAAGCCATTAGTGAAGCGCAGTCCATAGCGGTGGGAAAAGGCAACAATATGGTGGAAACATCACATCTGCTTTTTGCCCTATTGAACCAAAAAAATTCGAGTACCCGCTCATTACTCACAAAAGCCAACGTCAATGTCGCTGCGTTAGAGAATGATTTGGAAAAAATCATTGATGAATTGCCAAAAGTAAGCGGTAACGAAGGTCAAGTCAACTTATCAAACGACTTGGTTCGCACGTTAAATATCTGTGACAAACTTGCACAACAACGCAATGACACTTATATTTCAAGTGAATTATTTGTGCTTGCTGTGTTGCAAGCTAAAGACCGAACTGCCAAAGCATTGAACGATGCCGGAGCGATTCAAGGTGAAATTGGCCGAGCCATTGACACTCTCAGAGGAGGTGAATCCGTGAACGACCAAAATGCTGAAGAAAATCGTGGTGCGTTGGATAAATACACCATAGATTTAACGGCAAAAGCCGAGAAAACCAATCTCGATCCGGTGATAGGTCGGGATCAGGAAATCCGTCGAATGATTCAAATATTATCACGAAGAACCAAAAACAACCCGGTTCTCATTGGAGCGCCCGGTGTCGGGAAGACCGCGATTGTTGAAGGTTTGGCTCAACGAATCGTCAATAACGAAGTCCCCGAAGGAATGCGAAACAAACGTGTTTTGGCTCTGGATTTAGGTTCGTTGATTGCCGGTGCAAAATACCGCGGAGAGTTTGAAGAGCGCTTAAAAGCATTACTGAAAGATTTATCCAAACAAGAAGGGAATGTGATTTTGTTTATTGACGAAATGCACACATTAATTGGTGCAGGAAAAGCTGAAGGCTCAATGGATGCCGGAAATATGTTAAAACCGGCTTTGGCTCGTGGGGAATTGCATTGTATTGGTGCAACCACTCTGGATGAATATCGGGAACATGTCGAAAAAGACAAGGCTATCGACCGTAGATTTCAAAAAATTCTAGTCGATGAGCCATCGGTTGAAGACACGATTGCGATTCTTCGCGGACTCAACGAGCGTTATGAAGTTCATCATGGAGTTGAAATCACCGATCCGGCAATTGTTGCTGCTGCAACATTATCTCATCGCTATATAACCGACAGAAATTTGCCGGACAAAGCGATTGATTTGATGGACGAAGCCGCCAGTCGCATCCGCATGGAAATCGATTCCAAACCTGAAAAACTGGATCATTTAGAACGTAAAATGATTCAGCTTAAAATTGAGCGTGAATCTCTCAGAAAAGAAACAGATGATGCCACCAAAAAGCGTTTGCAAGAGTTGAACGACCGAATTGACGTGATGGAAAAAGAATTCGCGGATTTAAGTGAAGTCTGGAAAGCCGAAAAAGCAGCCGTTGCCGGTACAACACACTTAAAAGAAGCTCTGGAAAATGCCAAAGCGGAACTGGAAACAGCCATGCGTAGCAATGATTATGCCAAGATTTCAAAAATCCAGTATGGTGATATTCCTGAACTGGAAAAACAAATCGAAGCTGCAAGCAAAGCGGAAGAAAAGGAGTTTACCTTACTCAGATTCCGTGTCACAGAAGCTGAAATTGCTGAAGTCGTTGCCAAGTGGACAGGAATTCCGGTCAATAAAATGATGCAAGGTGATAAGGATAAGTTATTGAATATGGAAAAACATATTCACAAACGTCTGATTGGTCAGGATGAAGCGGTGGTTGCTGTTTCGGATGCGATTCGACGTTCGCGTGCCGGACTTTCAGATCCCAAACGTCCGATTGGCTCGTTCTTGTTCCTTGGTCCAACCGGTGTCGGTAAAACCGAACTTTGTAAATCTCTGGCAGATTTCATGTTTGATTCCACCGATGCGATGGTGCGAATCGACATGTCCGAATTTATGGAAAAACACTCTGTGGCTCGCCTGATTGGAGCTCCTCCGGGTTATGTCGGTTATGAGCAGGGCGGTTATCTGACAGAAGCAGTTCGTCGCAGACCCTATTCTGTGATTCTGCTGGATGAAGTCGAAAAAGCTCATCACGATGTGTTTAATATTTTGCTGCAAGTATTGGACGACGGACGATTAACCGATGGACAAGGTCGTACTGTTGACTTTAAAAATACTGTGATTATCATGACCTCCAATTTGGGTTCGGATATCATTCAGGAAAAAATCAATCACGCTTATGCGGATATAAAATCTTCGGTGATGGAAGTGGTCGGCAGACATTTCAGACCCGAATTTATCAACCGTGTGGATGACATAGTCGTATTCCATCCATTAAGCAAAGATAATATTCGTAAAATTGCCGCTTTACAAATCAAATCTCTGGCAAAACGTCTGTTCACCCGTGACATTAAACTTAATGTCACAAAAGAGGCGTTAGATTACATCGGCGAACTCGGTTACGACCCGGTTTACGGAGCCAGACCACTGAAACGCGCCATCCAGGATGCTTTGGAGAATCCATTATCAAAAGCTCTGTTATCCGGGCAATTTAACAACGGTGACTCCATCGAAGCTATTCTCGAAAATGGTCAGATAATTTTTATTAAAGAATAGTCAATTACAAAACTAAAATGACAAGGGGCACTTATTGTGTCCCTTGTTATAAACATAAAATCAACTCATATTGTTGGTTATTTTGGAGAATAAACAGTTTTGCAATATGAGTTGAGTTGCCTTTGATGTTAATCAAAACTATTTTTGAAGATAATATCGTTGTTGCCTGTACCCTTGAGTCTTGCTACTGCAATTTTTTCGACTGCGTTATTGTTAGTAGCAGTACCTGTCAATAGCACATTATCATTTGGGTCTATTGTTACAGCATACGCAGAATTAACAATCTGAGCTCCTACTCCATTAAAGGTAATATCTGATCTGCCATTTCCATAGACACCAAAGTTGTTGTCTATGGAGTAACTGCTTGTTCCGTTTGTTACACTAATCGAGTTCAACTGCATCACTCCCATGTTGATGTAAGACACATCATCAGGATAAATATTACCTGTTAATACAAGTTTGAAATCAGGGTCGGTAAATACTGCATCCCTACACGAAGAGTTTTTGCTCAAGTTTGGATTAAGATTAAAATTAAAAATATCCCCCACCGGTTCACCGGCATTGGTATCTTCTGTATTGATATAGGTAATTGCGCAGTCATCATCTTGGCTCCCCATATGATTGTCATACCCTACAAATATGAACTCATCGGAGCCTGGTTTTTTTATTGCATTATTAACAAATGAATCCCTACTGTCATTGTAAACATATTTTCCATCACTTGAAAAACTGGTATCTAGACTTCCGTTAAAGTTCATTTTTATAATAACAGGTGATTCGGAATGATCGTTCTCATCAACACTTCCTAATATCCAGAACCCATGAAGTATTTTATAAGCTCTGGAACTATTCCCCATGTCAATAATTAACTTGCCGTTAGTGCCAAATCCTGTATCTAATGAACCATCACTTGCAAGAATCTTTGTTACTGAAATGTCGGTACCACTGGAACTGTTGGCTGCATAACCGGCAATATAGATAGAACCACCCGTATAAATCGCTGAGAAAGCAACATCCTCATCGGTTCCTCCGTTATCGAAAGCAATTGTTTTTTGACCATTTGTGCCAAAACTTAGAACTGGATTACCAGATGAATCCAGCTTAGCAACAGCAAAATCAGTATCATCATTGTTGAAATGAGCATATCCAATTGCATATATATTGCCGGAATCATCGACTGAAATATCATGAAGAAAGTCTTTATGTGTTTCCGTCCCTCTGTTAAAAGCGATGATTTCTGTTCCGCTAAAACCAAAACTGGTATCAATGTTTCCATTATGCAATATTTTAGTAATGAATATATCGGTAGTGTCTTCATTTGTATGATAAGCATGACCGCCAACGAGCATAGCAGGGTCGCCACTCCCCGAATAGGAATAAATGGCTGTACCAAACTCATTGCCTTCACCCATGGGTGGAATAGTTCCAAGATTTTGTTCTATCAGAACCCTGCCATCACTATCAAAAGTTTGATCCATGGTTCCTGCACCTTGCTGAGCATAAGATATTGTTGCACTTAGTAATGACAAACTAAAAATTAAATGTTTCATGTTTATTCTCCAATCAGTTTAAAAACTGTTTTCAATTATGAAAAATATGAAAAATTCTTGCTCGACATTTACTCGATTTCATCTCGACAACTTAACGACAAGCGATAAAAACCTGTGATATACTGCAAAACGATTCAGTTTTTGATGGGAGAGAAGAAGCCAATGACACATTCTTATACTTTTTTTGATTTCATTCTGAAACCGGAAGAATTAAGCTTGTATCATAGAAATAATCGCTTAGAACTCGGCTTAAAAGGCTACAAACTGCTTGTAACTTTAGTTGAGAACCATAACAAATTAGTACCCAAAGATGATTTGATTGCATCAGCTTGGGACAATCAAATTGTCACCGACGGCACTCTCAGTAAACAAATTGAACGAATCAGGCAGGCATTATCCGATCATCACCCGGATGAAGTGTTTATTGAAACTGTTCGAGGAATTGGTTATAAATTCATCCCCAAAGTCACAGAAATTAAAGACCGGCGAAACGAACTAAAAAAGTGGAAAAAAACCATTGCCTCAGTCAGTTTGATTCCTTTGATTGTATTATTGTATTTTTACCCTTTTGGTTCCAATCAACAACCGGAACACAGCATTCAAAGTAAACCTTTCAATTTGGCGGTCATTCCATCAGCTCAGGGGGATGAATTTATCAAAATCGGGGGTATTTCCTATTTATCAAATTTACTGGATAAAAACCCGCAGATTCTATCACTCTCACCTCAATCAACATGGTTCACTCAAACGGATAAGCAAAAGGTGGCCATTGAATTACAAGATAGCAAACAACTGGACTATATTTTATTGGTTGATTTGACGGAAATAGACGATAAAAAAATTACCCAGTTGCAACTTAAAAATTACAAAGACATTGATATTAAGAAAGAAATAACAACCAGTGATTACAAGGCTCTTTTTTCTCAAACTAACAACTGGGTCAGAGAACAACTCAAAATAAACAAGCAGGACACTAACTCTGATTTCAATAGAAATTTATCTGATGACAGTTTTGCTTTGGAAAGTTTTTTGCGGGGATTAAAAGAAAGTACAAACAGAAACTACAGCAAAGCCATCGATTATTTTCAAACGGCCATTAACCAAGATTCAGCCTTTGATTTGGCCTGGATTCGCATGGCAGAAGCACAGATTTTATCCTCTGATTACAACTCCGCATCAGCAATTTTAGATGTTCTTTCAGTTAAAAATGTCCAGGATGAAGAACTAAATCTTTGGATACAATCCCTTAAAGCCAATGTATTGGTTTATTCCGAGCAATCTTCTGAAGCTGAAGCACTGATTGAATCAGCTCTAATATTGGCTGACAAATTGAAAAACACCAAAATCACTGAAAAACTGTTGTATCTGCAAGCAACTATTTTCTTACAAAAAAGTGAGTTTGACAAAGCGATAGACAGCACATTGAAACAACGAAAACTTCTTGAGAAAAACAACAATGACAAGAGCCGTATTTCGCGAGTTGACAATAATCTGGGCTATCTTTACAACTATGCAAAAGATTATATCAATGCTGAAAAGTACATCCGCTTAGCTTTAACAGATTTTGAAAAAGACAATCATATTTCCGGCATGTTCAGCAGTTACATTACATTAGCCGGAACCCTGTATCAACAAGCCAAATTTGAACAAGAAGAATTCTATATCAATAAAGCTGAGGGGTTATTGGATCTCGTAGAAAACAAAAGATTAACTCTGGCATTCTTTGAAACCAAAGCCTATTTACAAATCGAAATGGGTAAACACACAGAACTGTCAGAGACGATTTCAGAAATAGAGAAACTTTCCTTGGAACTGAAAACAGATGAGCCCCAAATACTTGCACACGGAGTTAAGTTGGAGTTGGCGACAAGAAAGTCTGATATTGAAAAAATAAAACTGCTCATTCCGGTTGTTGATGAGTTTGCAGAAAAAATAAAAACCACTCAACCAATTATCCAAACACAAATGCTCTTCAAATTGATTGATTCAACTTTGTTGACAGATGATAAGGAATTAACAGATCGCTATTTTTCTGAATTAAAAACCATTTCTGAGGAACAGACAAATTGGTTAGAAGAAACTCAATATTTACAAGCAATATTTTTTCTGGAAAGAGAAAACATCGAAGAAGTCCAAAATCTTCTGCAAACACTTTTAAGTGATTGTTTACGAAAAAAGCATCATTTAAATGCTCTTAAATATTCAGAAAAACTTTTAGAGCTGGCAGTGAAAAATAGTGATTTCACCGAGGTTGAAAAAGTTTTGAATCAGATTTCTCCCATCAAGCCAATGATCTACCCATTCCCAAAATTTAACGCTCAATTAGCAGCTCACAAAGAAGATTATTTCCAAGCTGCCAGTTTGATGCAGGAACTAAGAAACACTTCTAATGAATGGTGGAATATCGAAGACCAACTGTTGCTGGAATCTTATTTGAATGAGGTGAAAAAACAATAATCACCCCATTTAATTTTTCTAAAATCTTAATACTGCAAGAATTCTTTGTTGAACCTGCTCAATCCCACCTTGGCCGAGGATTTCACTTAAAATTCCGTGCTCTTTATAGTGATTAACCACAGGAGCTGTTTGGTTTTCATAAACCTTGATACGGTCACGAACCACTTCTTCTGTATCATCCGAACGCCCTTCCAGTTCAGCGCGTTTGGCAATTCTGGCGACTACTTCCTCAGGGTCGACCTCAATTAAAATCGCGTGTTCAGCAGGCATGTTGATTTCATGCAATAAATTGTCCAGCATATCAGCCTGTACCAGATTTCTAGGGAAACCATCCAGAATAAATCCGCTTTTGGCATCATCTTCTTCTAATCTTTCTTTCAACATTCCAAGTACAATATCATCTGAAACCAGCTGACCTTTGTCCATTACAACTTTTGCAGCTTTACCCAATTCGGTCCCTGCAGCAACTGCTGCTCTTAATAAATCACCGGTAGATATATGCGGAATATTGAATTCTTCTTTTAATATTTTAGCTTGTGTGCCTTTTCCTGAGCCAGGCGCGCCCAATAAAACCAATCTCATTTATAGAATCCTGTGTTATATTAGATAGTGCTTATAAAAGCGATTCGGGTGTGATAAAGTAACGCCTGAGGTTCAGTAAGTCAACCTTTTAGCCACAATTGCCAGGTTTTTAACAACTAAAAATGAGTAAACACAATGACAAAAAAGAATGCCCTTTACTGCCAGTCCGGCGGAGTGACTGCTGTTATCAATGCAACTGCCTGCGGAGTTATTGAGACAGCAAGAAAATACAGCGACAAAATCGGCACGGTTTACGGAGCCAAAAACGGTATCATCGGAGCTCTGCGTGAAGAATTAATAGACACTTCATTTGAGTCTGATGCAGACATTGCAGCATTAAAACACACTCCTGGTGGAGCCTTTGGTTCGTGTCGTTTTAAACTCAAGGATATGCAGGAACAAAGAGCAGAATACGAGCGTCTGATTGAAGTTTTGAGAGCCCATAATATTGGTTATCTTTTTTATAATGGTGGAGGCGATTCATCTGACACAGCTTTTAAAATTTCTAAAATGGCGGATGAAATGGGGTTTCCAGTCAATTGTATCGGCGTTCCCAAAACCATCGATAACGATTTACCAATCACCGACACCTGTCCCGGCTTTGGAACCACAGCAAAATACATCGCGACATCAATCATGGAAGCGTCGCTGGATGTGGAATCGATGGCTGAAAGCTCCACCAAGGTATTCATCATGGAAGTGATGGGTCGTCATGCCGGCTGGATTGCGGCAGCCGGAGGACTGGCAGGTAAAACTCACGATGAACCACCGCAAATCATTTTGTTCCCTGAGATTCCATTCGATAAAGAAGCCTTTCTGGCGAGAGTCAAATATTCGGTTGAAAGCTATGGTTATTGTTCAATTGTTGTTTCTGAAGGTGTGCAGGACGCTGACGGTAAGTTTCTGGCTGATGCCGGAACCGTCGATGCTTTCGGACATTCGCAATTGGGTGGAGTTGCGCCTGTGATTGCCAATATGGTGAGAGAAAATCTGGGTTATAAATACCATTGGGCGGTTTCCGATTATCTGCAAAGGTCCGCCAGACACTTAGCATCTCAAACTGATTTTGAACAAGCCTATGCCGTGGGTGCCGCTGCGGTAAAATTAGCAATTGAAGGGCAAAACGGCGTTGCTCCAGTTATAAAACGTCTTGCTGATAAACCCTATCAGTGGGAAATCGCTACAGCACGACTGGCAGATATGGCAAATGTTGAGAAAATGTTGCCAAGAGATTTTATTACCGAAGACGGATTCGGGATTACGGAAAAATGCAGAACCTACATACAACCTTTAATAGAAGGAGAAGCCTACCCTCCTTATGAAAATGGTTTGCCAAAATACATCCGTTTACAGAAAAATATGCTTGATAAAAAACTTCCGAAATTTGATATTTAACCTCTGTAATGAAAACAATCGGATTACTAGGTGGAATGAGTTGGGAGAGCACAGTAGAATACTATCGCCTGATTAATGAAGGAATCAAGAGTAAATTGGGTGGCCTGCATTCAGCACAAATTGCGATGTATAGTGTTGATTTTGAACCAATCGAACAGCTACAAAAGTCCGGTGAATGGGAATCCTCTGGTGAAATTTTAGCGGATGCTGCAAAGAAAATTGAATCTGCAGGAGCTGATTTTCTGCTAATCTGCACAAACACCATGCATAAAGTTGCTCAGCAGATTGAAGCAGCTATTCAGATTCCGCTCATCCACATTGCAGATGCAACCGCGGAAGAGTTAATAAAAAACAATATGCAGTCTGTTGGTCTTTTAGGGACAGTTTTCACTATGGAACAGGATTTTTATAAAGGTCGTTTACAGGATAAATTCGGACTGAATGTGGTTATTCCTGAAAAAGCTGACCGAGAAATTGTCCATAAAGTGATTTATCAAGAATTGTGTCTTGGAAATGTTCAAACAGATTCTCGCAACGAATATCTCAGAATCATCAAGGATTTATCAGAACAAGGAGCACAAGCTGTGATTTTGGGTTGTACTGAAATCGGCATATTAGTGAAACAATCTGATACAGAAATTAAGTTGCTTGATACCACAGCAATTCATGCCCAAAAAGCCGTTGAGATGGCTATCAGTTAAGTAGAAATTGCCCGAATTATTCAATTCGGGCAATTCAATCCATAGATTCTATTTATAAGGTTCCGGTTTTGGCGTTGAGGGCACAGATGGAGGAAGCTGTGGCAAATCAAACGATGGTTGCTCACCAGTCAGAGTTTTAAGGAATGCAACGATTTGTTCAGTTTGTTCCTGACTAAATTCTCTTCCGAGCTGGATTTCACCCATGACATTGACCGCTTTTTCCAAGGAATCAACAGCACCATCATGGAAATACGGATAGGTTAGTTCGATATTTCTCAATGTCGGAACTTTGAAAAAATACTCTTCAGAGTCATTATTGGAAACAGCCGCCCGACCAATGGCAGGATTCGATGTTTGGTATTTTTTAATCAAGCCCATTTTTTGGAATGAAGTTCCACCCAAGGCCTCTCCGTTATGACAACCGACGCATCCGCTGTTTTTGAAAAGCTGATAACCTGCCAATTCTTTTTCAGAAATTGCATTTTTATCACCAAGCAACCATTGATCAAAACGAGAACCAGGGGTTACAAGTGTTTTTTCAAATTCAGCAATAGCGGATGTGATATTTTCTGTGTTGATGTTACCATTATCAAAAACTAACTTAAATTCACTCACATAGCCCGGAATACTGCTGATAACATTGATAGCCAGCTCATGAGTTGATGCCATTTCACCCGGATTTGCAATCGGTCCTCCGGCTTGCTCTTTCAAATCTTTAGCTCTGCCATCCCAGAATTGAGCAATGTTAAAACTGGAATTTAAAACCGTTGGTGCATTAATTGGACCTTTATGCCACGCATGACCGATTGAAGTCGGCAGATTATCTGTTCCGCCCATACTTAGGTTGTGACAAGAGTTACAAGATATAAATCCAGATTTAGACAACCTTGGATCAAAATATAGTTTCTTCCCGAGTTCCATAAGTGCTAAATTGATGTCATTGGCAGGTTGAATTGGTTTCACTGGTTCTGCAGACCATGCAATATTTGAGATTAAAATAGTGGTTATTGCTATAATTTTGGATTTCATGGCTCTTTCCTTTTTATTATATTAGAAAACTCTAATATAAGGTTTGGAGTGAGATTTTCCAATGTTTTTTACAAAATTACTGAATATTTTTATGGCTTAATTAAAACCTGAGCGAACCAATCGCTTGAATGGTTTCCAACTAACAATAATCAAAGCCAGCCAAATTCCTCCAAAAGCAACTTGATAACCAAAAGTAAAGTCTTCGCCATAAAAAATAACCGCAACCAGAAAACTTAAAGAAGGACCGATGTATTGCAAAAAACCGATGAGTGTTAAGGACAATCTATGTGCAGCGTAATTAAAACTAACTAAAGGCAGGACCGTTACAAGACCGGCAAAAAACAGAAGTGAATATATAAGATTTGTCGGTGTTACATAATTTGACTGTGGAGCAAAATACAAAAGATAAACAATAGCCGGAATGATTAGTATTAATGTTTCCCAAAACAGACCAATCAATGGTCTGACTTGAAGTTTTTTTCTAATTAAACCATATAACCCAAAAGTAATTGCCAAAAATAATGCTATCCAGGGTGGTTGCTTGAGGTAAATTCCCAGATAAATTGTTACTCCGCTGGCTATAAGAACCGCAACAACTTGAGGCTTGCTCAGTCGTTCCTGGAGAAACAGCATTCCAAGTAATATGTTTATCAAAGGATTGATGAAGTATCCAAGTGACGTTGCCAGAATTTGATCGTGAGTGACCGCCCAAACAAAAACTACCCAATTGCTGGAAACCAAAAGTCCGCTGATACACAGCACCAAAAACTGTCGAGGTGAAATCTTCATCGCTTGGAAGAGTTTTTTATGATCTCTGATAAGCAGGAAAACAAATAAAAAAAACGCTCCCCAAATAATCCGATGTGCAATAATTGAAATCGCCGGAACTTCCTTGAGAAATTTAAAATAAACAGGTGCTATGCCCCAAAATAAGAAGCAAAATACTCCGGCAGCCAAGCCTTTTTGATGTTCATTCAAAGACATCAGCGGATTGTAACTGATGTCTGAATGAAGTGTTACAAAAAACTAATAAAGCAGAACTACATGATGTGGCTCTGCAATGAATACTTATTTTTCACAAGTTAAGTTTTCTGTAGATTCTGGATTATTTGGGTCATTCGGATCTAGCCCCGTACCATCTCCTTCGCCTTGTGAAGTTGGAAATATTAAATCAAAGATAGATTTATGTTCAGGTTGGCAATCATTGATTAAGGTAGAGTTTTCAGGATTGTTGGGGTCAAGGCCGGTTCCATCTCCCTCTCCTGCATAGACAGATGTGTTAGAAATTAAAAAAAAATAGAATTAGTGTTTGCTTTTTCATGGTTTATACCTCTTTTTCATTGTCAAAAATAAAAGTTGAAATCCCAATCTCGTTATTTAGGTCTTCAACTTCCTTTGGTGTGAGATCCGTCTCTTCGTAACTATCAATTAGTGCTTGATATTCACGAAAATGCTTCCTTGTTAACTCTCTTAACTTATCCGTTAGTTTTCTCCTATTTTCCGGTTTTATCAATGTAGAAAAATATGATGCCTGGAATAAGGTTTCTTCATTAGTTTTTGCATGATAATTGTGCTGAATTGTGTTAGACATCCTCGCCATACTTATCGCAAGCGTGTTTATTATTGATGCTTTATCACGCAATCCTTTTCTACCTAATGAGCTTATAAACTGTATATACTCACCTTTCTTTTTTACTTTTCCTGATGAAATCAGAATATCTAAGACCGTTTTTGAGGTGATGATATTATCTTGTGGTTTAACCCTGTTAAATGTCGATGTGTAAGATCCAAATTTTCCATAGATTGGAATAAGTCCATCATCATATTTTTTTGAAAGTTTATGTAACTCAGCAAGCAATACAGTTTGATGCATGAACTTACTATTGCTTTTAGAGTGTGTTTCTTTTTCTTCCAGGTATTTTTTTACTATGTGCCTGGAGAATCCGGTTGTTAGATAGACTGAGGATTTAGTTTTGGTTTGTTCGTAAGCATGGGAGATGTAGTGAGAAATAAAATCCTCAACTACATCATTTCCATCTATGCCTAAGTCGAATAATAGAGAACTTAAACTTTTATAGAAATTCGTGGGTAGTTTGGACTTTTCAAATTCTTGAGAAGTAAATATGTTCTCCATGTGAATAATTTATCGCAACTTTTTACGATAGTCTATCAATTTTTATAAAAAAACACCAAAAAATATAAAAAATTTAGCTGAAATCGTGATTTTTTTGAAAAAAAGGAGGTTTTGAACCTTTTCTGGCTCAACTAACAGAGTTAAAGTGAGGTGGTAAAGTTACGATCTTATTTCTTTTGAATGCGTTGCAGTATCTGATTTCTTGCTTCCAGTAAAATTGAGTCTTTATCCAGATTACTAACAATTTCTTTAGCGATTTTTTTAGGACCTTGTTTGCCCCATGATTTACCTCGAATGAAATATTGCTCTGCAATTTTTCCAACCAGGTAGGTTGCGTAGTAGGCAAGAGCTCCTTGCGTTCCTGCCGTTAACGTGGTGGAAAGACCAGCACTCATGGTTTTTAAAGCAGAAGAAAGTAAATTGACTCCCCAAACAGCTCCCATCAGAGCCGCAATTTGAGCCATGATTGTGAGTGCCAGTTTGGATGCTTCTTTACCCACAATCGGTAAACCGTAAACTTGAGACAGTTTACGAATCATAGCGACATCCAGTCCGGCTGCAATCAGCAAATCGGCAACAGGCACAGGATTAAAAGCCACACCAACACCTTTGGCTATGCTATAGGTTGTGACGACTTTTTCGGCAGCATTAGCTTTTAGTTTGGTTATTTTTTCACCAATTTTGCCGGAAATTTCACCGGCGAATATGCTGGCATTGAGCGCTGTCAGAGTTTTCCCATCTTTCTCGAGAATATCCCAAATGCGTTGTTTAACCTCGTTGACATCAATTTCGGGAATCACTTTTTCGCGAGTTTGCTGACCGTGTTGATCTTCTTTGATAAATATCTGAGGATTTGGATCAGCACTTGAGAATACGATGTTTTCCTCAGAAACAATTCCTGAAGTTTTTTCTTTCAATGATAATTTCAGATCTTTGAGCTCGTCATCTGTGTATAAGTCTGATTTATTCAGAACTAAAATAATTTGGATATTGGGTTGCGAGATTAGTTTCAACTGCGCAAGCTGAGACTGCGTAATGTCGCCATCAACAACAAACAAAATAATATCAGCAATTTCTGCCGTTGCATGAGCCAATTTTTCTCGCTGTTCACCGGTCACTTCATCGGTACCGGGAGTATCAATAACAACCATAGATTGTTCGTTGTATTGATTCCAGCTCAGGCTTTGTTGAGTTTTTGTTTCGCCGTGTAAAGGACTGGTTTTGAATGCTTGTTTGCCAATCAAAGCATTTAGAAGCGAAGACTTTCCCGAACTGACTTTTCCAACGGCAACAATATGAACTTGCTGCTTTTCTAATTTATCAATGAGATGTTGAACTTGTTGGTACTCCTCACTCAGTTGCATACGAACACTTGCAGGAATATGTTCATCATTAAGCAACTCTCTGAGACTGTCCAGAGTTTTATCCGTTGCACTATCGGCAACTGTCTCATTGATATTTTTGGGCTTATTTGTCGATTTTGAGCGCCATTTTCGCCAAATCTTTTGCCAGCGTTTGTGCAGGTCCAAGTAAGTTTTCCTCAAATTTTTGTTGGGTTGCGACAGCATCCAGCTTTCCTAAAGTGGATACAGACTCAAGTACGGCATTTCCCAATGCGTTAAAAATCATTCCATAAGAGACGGCATGGGTGACGCCTCCGACAGCTGTTCCCACACCCGGAAAAGCCTTTAAAGCATTTCCGGCAACAGCGAGTATTAAGGACACAGATGTTCGTAATTTTCCGCCGGTCATGCGAATGATTTGATCGATCTCCATTTGTTTGGGTGAAATCTGATACACACCACAAATATTCTGTATCATTTTAGTTGCCAATGTTCCCTGAATGACAATGTCCGAGCCCGGAGCAACTGAAGCCATAGCACCGAAAACAGCTTTTTTGGTGTAATCATTGATAATATTAATGCCGGTTTGTTTGTTAAATTCTGACTCAGCATCATTGAGCTTTTTCTGAGTCAGCATCAGCATAGATGCATCTCGAAAACGATGTAAGATCTCAGGGTTATTGGCAACAACCTCTTCAATAGAGCATAGCAACGGTTTGATATTTGCTTCACGAGTAACCACCGATTTATGTTGTTTCCCTTTAGAATCCTGATAAACCAGTGTTTCCATTCCGCCTGTCGAAATAATGGCAACCGGATATTTTTTCTCTGTTTTTACCTTTAACTCTTCAACAATTTGAATTTGTTCTGAGTCAGAATATCTGTCCGCCTTGTTAAAGGCAATGACCATTGGCTTTTTAGTATTTCTCAGTTTACTAATCACTCTCATCTCAGTTTGAGTCAAATCCGAATCGGTTAAAAAAACCACAACATGCGCTCGTAAAGTTTCCTCTATAGCCAGTTTTTCAGATTCATCATCGAAATCATCAAGACCGGGTAAATCTATAATTGCTAAATTTTTATATTGATACACCTCAATGGACTTGGTTGTTCCGCCTAAAACATGAGTTTGTATCTGTTGCTCAGGCAATAAAGATTTAATAAAGCTGCTTTTACCGGAAGAAACCGTGCCGTAAAGTGCAATATAGAAATTTTCTTTACTACGCCGTTTGTCTAACTCTTGCAGTTCCTTTTCCGCTTCTGTAACATCAACACCTCTTTGAGCTTGTTGTATTAAACTCTCACGCAATGACGATTCATCAATGGGCTTGAGCTTTTGTTGTTTGACAGGTTTGGTTCTGACAAAAACAAAATAGAGATAAACCACCAAAAATGCAACCAGCATTATGACACATGCATAAAGAACCGAAACCCAAAGCGGTGCTTCTTGCAGATAATGCCAGATGCTCAGCAATTTTTCAGTTACAAGCAGAACTAGCAACAAAACAGCTATGGCTACTATGCCAATCAAAATGGTAAAAATTGATTTTGAGTTAAATTTCAATTTAAACTTTCATGCAAAAACATTATTATGTGTTTTTTAACAGTTTTTTTAAAGTGAAAGAAGTCATGAAGCATAGTTTGGTTGTTTTACTCATTATATTTGTCTCTGCCTGTGGAAAAAACACTATCAGTTACCAGGAAATCGGTGAAAGAACACACCAAAGTAAAGAAGTTGCTAAAAAATTTGGTATGCAGTTGAAAGCTAAACTTCAAGCAGCAATGAAAGAAGGTGGTCCAATCAATGCCATTTCAGTTTGTAACGAACAAGCTCCATTGATAGCCAAGCAATTATCCGACGAAACTGGTTGGGATATTCACAGAACCAGTCTTAAACCTAGGGCAACACAACCGGATGTGTGGGAAAAATCAATGCTTGAAGATTTTGAGAAAAAGTTATCTAAAGGTGATTCATTCGATATGCTTTTTGCACAAGATGTTGTCAAACATAACGATAAAGCCAGTTTTCGTTTTATCAAAGCAATAGAAACTGAAAAGGTTTGTTTGGTATGCCACGGAGAAAACATTGCTGATCCAATCAAAACAAAGATTTCAGAACTGTACCCAAATGACGTGGCAACCGGCTTCAAAGAAGGCGATATTCGCGGAGCATTTAGCATTATACAACCGCTGGAATAGACGATAAATGAAAGTTCTGGGAATCGAAACGTCCTGTGATGAAACAGGTATTGCTATTTATGACACCGAGAAAGGTTTAATTGCCGATCAGCTTTATTCACAAATTGAGTTGCATGCTCAATTCGGAGGAGTTTTCCCGGAAGTTGCTTCCAGAGATCATATCAAGAAAATTGTCCCATTAATCCAAAATGCCTGCCAACAAGCGGGTATTAACCTAAGTGATTTAGATGGAATCGCATACACAACCGGTCCAGGGCTAATTGGAGCATTGCTTGTTGGCTCAAGTGTTGGTTGTTCATTGGCTTGGGCTTTGGATTTACCTTCTGTTGAGGTTCACCATATGGAAGGGCATTTATTGGCACCGTTGTTGGATGATGAAAAACCGAAGTTTCCCTTTGTTTGTTTATTGGTTTCCGGTGGTCACAGCATGTTGGTTGATGTTCAATCCATTGGCAACTATCAAATCTTGGGTGATACCCTTGACGATGCGGCGGGAGAAGCTTTTGATAAAACCGCAAAGTTATTAGGATTGGGTTATCCCGGCGGTAAAATTTTAGCTGAACTCGCAGAAAAAGGAGATAAGAAGCGATTTAAGTTCCCTCGCCCGATGATGAATCGTCCGGGATTGGATTTTAGTTTTTCGGGATTAAAAACAGCGGTCAGGCTCACATGGATGGAAGAAATCGAACATCCGCAGTTTAATAAAGAAAAAGACGAAGAAAAACTCAAACAAGACATCGCAGCCAGCTTTCAAGAAGCGATTGTAGATACATTAGTTAAAAAGTGCCAAAGAGCTCTCAAACAAACAGGTTATAAAACTCTGGTCATTGCCGGAGGTGTGAGCGCGAATATCGAATTGCGTTCACGATTAAAACAAATAGAAAGCAAGCTAAAAGTATCCGTATCATTCCCGCCACTCAAATACTGTACCGATAACGGAGCAATGATTGCTCTTGCCGGTGCATTAAGATTACAAAGAAAACAAGAACATAACAATAAAATCAGAGCCTTTCCAAGATGGAGCCTTGAAACATTGCAAAAAGCATAAACCGACCTAATGAGCCTTAATAATCAAACTCGGCAACAACAGGAGTGTGATCAGATGGTCTTTCCCACTTGCGTGGTTCAACATCAATATAGGCAGAAGTCAGCATTTCCGACATGGTTTCGCTGGTGAGAATTAAATCGATTCTCAATCCCATGTTTCTTTGAAATCCACCCATTCGATAATCCCACCATGAATAAAATCCGGCTTCATCATGCATAAGGCGGAAACTATCATCAAACCCCAAATCAAGGATATCATTGAGTTTCTGTCTTTCATCATCAGTACAAAGAATCTTGTTTTTCCAGTAGATTGGGTCGTGAACATCACGGTCATCCGGTGCGATGTTGAAATCCCCCAAAACCACAACATTCTCATAGTCCTGCATTTGTGACTCTATGAACTCTGTCACTTTCGACAGCCAATTCATTTTGTAGGTAAATTTATCCGAACCAGGTTCTTTACCATTGACTACATACAAATTAATAACACGAATGTCATCAATAGTTGCTGCCAGAATCCGGCGTTGAGGATCATCTAAGCCTTCAATATCTGTTACAACATCGCTGGCAGGAGATGAACTGATAATTGCAACTCCGTTGTAAGTTGGTTGCCCTGAGTAAACCACATGAAAACCAGCATCAGTTATTTCTTTTTCAGGAAAATTTTCATCTTTCAACTTGGTTTCTTGAATCGCTAAAACATCGGGTGAGTTTTCACTGCACCATTGTAAAACGTGTTCAAGACGGACTTTCAGAGAATTGACATTCCAGCTGGCAATTTTCATATAGGCTCTTTTTTTAAACTGTGCCAACTTTATCACAAATTCATTTTTTATAAAATAATAGGATAAAAAGCCGTTAAAGGTGGGATATAACATATGAAAACTTTTGCAGTGCATTGCCTGTCAAGTTTTATTTTTGTCGTGTCGTTTTGGAGAATAAAAGAGGTTCAATACCTAATGAAATACCAGATGTTTTCCAACGCTTAAACCTCAATCCTGACACATGGATGGATGAACTCAAAGCTTTTCGATCCAAACACAAAACAGCAGTTGGAACTCTTCAACAGCTAAGAGATTTTTGTAGTTCAGTTGGTAAATCCTTCAGGTTTGGAGTTCAGCTCAAACCTAAACTGGAATAGTAAAAAATCACAAATTTTCAATCCGGCTTCCTCAAGCTGAGGGATATTTTTGTCTCAGATAAGGCAAATTTCACAAATTCCCTCACAAATTTCATAAACACATATCAATAGTCAAAAATATTAGAAAAACAAAAAGAAAAACTGGCTAATTATCTAATGAATCAGCCAGTTATCATATAAAAAATCTTTCTTATCAAATGCGTGTCCTGTATTTTTTTATTCTTAACAAATGCGTGTCCCATATTGCTTCTTCACTAGAAAATCAATTGAAATTTATTTTTAATATGTGTATGTCCTTTATACTTTCACTGAATTATTGAGTTTTGGACAGGACACAATTACATTCCTATATATAACATCGCGATATTAGTAACTAAAAAAATAAATAACAAATAAAAACTAATAACTTTTTTATCAAAAGAGGTTCTTTTTTTTGATATATAATTTATAAACCCATCTATTACAACAGCCAAAAAAGTACCAATATAGAGAGGTATTCCAATAAAAACCACAAGCCTAATATCGTCGTGGCTATTTGGGTTATGAGAATCTATAATTATACCTAATAAGATAGGTATTAAACACATACCATAAACTAATCTATAATTCCCCAAGGATTTGTATATTTTTTCAAAATTAATCATTATTTGTAAACTTTAGTTTAACTCCTAAATCATCAATACTTTCAATAACTGTAGCTGCTTCATTTTGAATTTGTTGGTCGATAGAATCGTTTATTGAATTCCGTACATATTTTGCTGACATGTCAAACTTTGAATCAAGAGCATCAATTAACAGACCATCGGACATACCCTCTCCCCAACCTGGCACTTCTGAAAATCCATTTAGCAATCTTAAGGTTTTAGTATCGAACAAACCTAATACTGTACTAAAATCTTTACCAACGTCAATATTTTCTGGTCTTAGATTTTTAAATTCACCACTTGTATCTTCATTAAATAATTCAGATAACAACTCAAATTCAATCTTGTCTTTTCCTCTCGGGTTTGAACTTGAACAATAACCAGCTTTTATTGAACAATATGTTTTAGTTTCAGATTTAAATATTTCTTCTAGTTGAGTTTGTTTAATTTTTATTTGCTGAATTCTATTTGCCATTCTCACCTTGAAAGCAGGATCATTCTCAGTAATTCGTCCAGATTTTATACCGAACTTATATATTCTTTTCATTGACATAATACTGGTTTGCAATTCTTATCTGGATATATAAAAGTTAAGGTCAGTGGTATGTCCCTCTGATAAGCCATGACCAGTTATTTCTGTAAATGCCATTGCCTCAGGATCATTTATACTGTCTTTTGGGATATGATAACCAGAGTCTTTGCCTGGATGCTCTGAAAGGGCAAAATGATAAATGGTTTTTGCAAGGTTTGTTTGAAAATAGTCAACTGCTTTAACTGTGTATTTGACAAATGAATTTGTTAGTGCATGTAAACCTCTATTGTTTTTTCTTGTATAATCTCGACTATAGTCTATGAATGAGGTTGACACACTTTTAGCATCATACTTATCCACTTTATCAGGATATTGTGCCCCCAAGGCAACAATAAGAGAGTCTATTACATTTAATCCAGCAGCTCTTGAATCCAAATATTCATTATAGAAATGAGCAGCTTCATCACCTTCACCTGTTGGATCAACAAAATAGGTTGGATTATTGGCTGTATAATTATATCTGTGTAAGCTCGGAGGATTTTCAGGATTGCCGAATAACGGGTCTTCTCTCAAGAACCTGGCAGTGTTTGAGTCATAGTATCTGGCATTGGCGTAATAAAGTCCGGTGTCATCGTCTTTCTGATATCCGGTAAAGCCAAAGGGTTGTTCGCTGCTTCCGTCCTGGGTCAGCAGATTGCCGTAGGCATCATATTCATAACGGGCTTGGATAGAGCCATCAGTATTGGTCACTGCAACATTTGTGGAAAGTGAATCGACATGATAGAAGCTGTTGGTATTGTTGCGGGTTTCTGCCAGTTGATAACGGTTGCCGTAGTGGTATTGTGCGAGTGTGTTGCCTAATGTGTTGGTTTCGGCAATAAGGGTCAGTCCGTCATAGATATAGCGTTTTTCGCTGCCATTGTTTTGCTGATTGACTCGCTGACCGGAATAATCATATTGATAACTGATGGGTGGTGCGCCACCGATGGTTATGGATTTAACCCGCTGACGGGCGGTGTAATTGAATGTAGATGTGGTGCCGTTTTCAGTTTTTTCTGTTTGGTTGCCGGTTTCATCATAGGAGTATGTTGTGTTTAAGCCATTGGTGTCAGTGATAGAGACCAGTTGGTCACGGTTGTTGTAACCATAGGTTTTGCTGTTGGCATTGGCTCTTACGATGCAGGTGCCGATGAGTATAACAGTGATATAATCTTCAGTTTGGCTTTGAATCATTGAACCTTGTATAGATTTATTGTGTCGAAGCAGCATGAATAAGATATTTTTAATGCTGCTTCTGCCTTTTTCAATTCTCGCGCAATCCAGTTTAGTCGATTCCGCCAAAGAGCGTCTTAGTCATTTCGTCATTTACGATGGAAGTTATCAAAAAATTGCGTATCCCAATGGCGATGTGGATGCCAATAAAGGAGTTTGTACAGATGTGGTGATTCGCAGCTATCGTGCTTTAGGTGTGGATTTACAGCAATTGGTTCACGAAGATATGAAACAAAATTTTTCAGCTTATCCCACAATTTGGGGATTAACCCGACCTGACTCCAATATTGATCATCGCCGAGTTCCCAATTTGGAAACATTTTTTAAAAGACATGGCGAATCACTTGTGACTTCGCAAAATCCAACTGATTACAAACCCGGGGACTTAGTTACTTGGCGTTTGGATAACAATTTGCCACACATAGGTGTTGTTAGTGACGTTCCATCCGAAGCAGACCCAAACCGCTATAAAATTGTTCATAATATCGGTTTAGGTCCAAAGCTGGATGATATGTTATTTGATTATAAAATAGTCGGACATTTTCGTTACAAGCAATAACTACTTTCTCCACTCCAACGTAACATATCCCGACGCTCCCGGCGTGTTGTAGCCATTAACCAGCTGATACTCTTCATCAGTCATATTTTCAAGTCGGAGAGCGAGTTTCCAGTTATCATTAAAACGATAAGCAGCTCTTAAATCAATAACTGTATAATCTTGCAAGGTCACACCGTAGTCCTCTCTTTGTGATGCATAACGCAGAGAAGAGCCTATTGAAAAGTTATTTAAATATCTATCAAAACTGATATTTAGTTTTTCATCAGGGCGGCGCAACAAAGCTTCTCCTGTATCTTTATTTTCAGCATCTTGAATCGTCGCATTGGCGTTTAATGACCAGTTTTGGAAATTCAATCCATAATTGATTTCCAGCCCTTTAATTCTGGATTCTAAGATATTTACCGGCTTGAAAGTCGGACCTTGATAGTCAAACAAGTTATCAATTTCATAGTGGAATATATTGATTGCTAAATTTTGATGAACTGACAATTTAGCTTTCAAACCAATTTCAAAATGAGTTGATGTTTCGGGTTTTAAGTCAGGATTGCCTTCAAAACTATAAAAGTTCACAAACTCATCCAACTCCGGCGAGTAGATAATCAATTGTCCTGATGGTGAATACAAAGCATTCATATCCGGTGCATGAAATGCCGTTCCGGCTGAAAAATTGAATCGAACCTTGTCATTAAATAGATAAGCCCAATCCAAATTGGCAGTCGTATCAGCTCCGTAGGTATTGTTATCATCATATCTTGCACTCATTGATAACGTATTTTGCTCGAAGTTACCCAACCAATTGGCAAAAAAAGCTTTATTTGTACGAGATTCGGCATAATTGAAGGGACTCACCAAATGATGAATATAGCGCGCATCTTCCTCTTTGTATGAGAGACCAAGCCCGACTTTATGATTTTCTATTTGTTTGTTAGCCAACCAATCAACACTCAACCGTTCAGTATTGTAACCATCTGAAAAAACTTTGGTATCGATGGTATTTTTATTTCTGCCAATAGCTATTTCAGATTTCCATTGAGAAAAAAGTTCTCCTTGCCAAACCAAACGACTCACTTGTTCCGTATTTTTAGAGTGACCGACATTAAATGAGGAATCAAAGTCAACATCACCCCTAGTTTCAAAATGTTTCAATGAAAACTGACTACCTGAATCCATTGTATAAGTAGAACCAAAATTGATACTTTTGTTTTTATAGCCATCGTCATCAGGATTGTAGCCATAAAGATTGTTTTCGTTCGTTGCCGAAAAACCATTTGACTCCTGATAACCTAAAGATAAAGAATATTGAAACTTGTCCTTTGAATTTCCAAGTGCTAAATCATAGCTTTGACTGTCATAACTGCCACCAGTCATTCTGATGGATGTTCCTTGTTGCTTCCGAGTAATAATATTAATCACGCCACCAATGGCATCAGTTCCGTAATAACTCACTCTGGTGCCTCTGACAATTTCAATTCTTTCAATTTGCGAAACCGGTAAATGCTCCCAGGCAAAACTTCCGGTTGCAGTCGAACCGGATTGCATGCCGTTAATAAGAACCAGCACATGATTAGAGTTTGTTCCACGCATGAAAACACTCGTTGCGCTACCAAAGCCGCCGCTTCTGGCGACATCAATTCCTGCTTGCAGAGACAAAATATCAAGAATATCTTTCGATTGCAGATTGTCAATTTCATCCCTGTCAATAACTGTTACAGATGGAATCACATCCTCTCTGCTTTGCTCATATCTGGATGCCGTAACTACGGTTTTATCTTGCTGATAAACTTCTTCAGAATATAAACTTTGTGAAAAAGTAATAGATGCCAAAATTGGCAATAAGTAGGGGTTTTTCATTGTAGTTCTCCATCGCCCACCGCGATATTAAAAAGTTAATATGGAAACAGGCAGGTCTCCGGACTCATTACATTGCACTTAACCCTTCCCGGTTTTTTTCAACCAGTGGTTTTGTTAAGCGTGCAGTAAATTACCGTTACGGGGGTAGTTCCGGAATAGGTCGCAAATAATAATTGAAAGCAACCGCACCGGTATTCCCTTTTCACCGATGTTTGAGGTACAAACATCGACACCTGTTCAATTTTTGACAATAGCCAAGAGTGCATTCTAGCCATGGAAACAAGATATAACAAATCAAAAACCCTGTTTTTGAAAAATAATTAATTTGTTGCTTCGTCAGTTATTTTTTAATCCAAATTGAGTTATGATTTAATCTGTTTAAACGACTTGTCTTTATGAAACTTCAACTTTTTACTTATCTTGTTGTGTTTTCCTCAACAATGTCAGCAAACTCAAAACTCACAACCATGGATATTCAAGCAGCCAACCGTTTAGCACAAATGCCTTTAGGTTGTGTTGAAGTGGAATATCCGAACAAACTCAACCAAGTGATTGGGAGCAATGATGATCTCAAATCTCCCAAAGATTTACATCCGGCATTTTACGGATGTTTCGACTGGCACTCTTCAGTACATGGACATTGGTCGATGGTTTCTTTATTGAAGAACTTCCCTGATGTTGCAGGAAATGAAACTATGAAAGCAATTCTGAAAAAAAACATCAGTAAGGAAAACATAGCAAACGAAGTCGAACATTTTCATGGTCAGCACAACAAATCATGGGAACGAACCTACGGATGGGCATGGTTGCTGAAATTAGCAGAAGAGTTGCATTCATGGAATGATCCACTTGCCAGAGAATTGGAAACCAACTTACAACCGCTAACTGAGTTAATTTCGCAGCGTTTTGTCGAGTTTTTACCTAAATTGTATTATCCAATTAGAGTCGGAGAACACACAAACACCGCTTTTGGAATGTCTTTTGCCTATGATTATGCGGTTACACTCGAAGATGAAAGTTTAAAGAGTATGATTGAGCAAAGAGCCAAAGACTTTTATCTGACAGATAAGGATTGCCCGATAACATGGGAACCCAGTGGTTTTGACTTTCTGTCTCCTTGTTTACAAGAAGTGGATATCATGCGTAAAATTTTATCCAAAAACCAATTTGACAAATGGATTCAGAAATTTTTACCACAACTGAAAAAGAAAAAATTTAGTATAGCTCCGGGAATTGTATCGGATCGCACAGATGGCAAATTGGTTCATTTGGATGGAGTGAATTTTTCTCGTGCCTGGGTGTTATATGCGCTTGGTAATCAATACCAAGACTATAAACATTTAACCTCACTGGCAGATACTCATGTTAGTAAGTCTCTGCCTTATGTTGTCGGCGATAGTTATGAAGGTGGTCACTGGTTGGGAAGTTTTGCTATTTATGCTTTAAACAGCTCCACACAGTCTCCAAAAGATAATGAATAAATCCGGTAAATTCGGCCCTGGAGTTCTGGTCGCAGCCGCTTTTATTGGTCCGGGAACGGTTACAGTTTGTACACTTGCAGGAGCTCAACATGGTTTTGTGTTGCTCTGGAGTATGGTGTTTTCAGTCATCGCAACGATTATTTTACAAGAAATGTCTGCAAGGCTTGGTGTGGTCGCCAGATTAGGAGTCGCACAGGCAATTCGTCAGGAAATCAAAATACCGGTGTTAAGAACAACTGCAATCATTTTAGTAATGTCCGCTATTCTGGTTGGCAATGCCGCTTATGAAGCGGGTAATATCAGTGGTGGCGTTTTGGGATTAGAAACCTTAAGTGGAAAATTACAAGTCTCAATCGGTCAGTTTTCATTGAATCTTTACAGCATTATAATTGGCGTTGTTGCATTCTTAATTCTTTACAAAGGCAGTTATAAAGCGATTGAAAAGACATTGATTACCTTGGTTTTAGTAATGAGTTTTGCTTTCGTTATCACCGCAATTATGACTCAACCTAATGTCGCAGAAATGCTGAAAGGTTTGGTTATCCCTTCCTTTCCTGAAGGAAGCCCGATGATAATTATCGCCCTGATTGGCACAACCGTTGTTCCTTACAATTTATTTTTACATGCTTCTTTGGTGCAGGAAAAGTGGCAATCTGCTGAAGATTTATCCAAAGCCCGCACCGATACTGTGGTTTCTGTGTTGCTTGGAGGGTTGATTTCTATTGCGATAATCATTAGTGCAACGGCGATGCAAGGTGCTGAAATCAGCAATGCCGTTGATTTAGCTAAAGCCTTAGAACCTGTATTTGGCAGTTTCGCCAAATATTTGTTGTCGATCGGATTATTTGCTGCCGGAATCACCTCTGCCATTACTGCTCCTCTGGCCGCTGCTTATGTTGCTGCCGGATGTTTTAACTGGAACGCTGATATCAAGTCTGAAAAATTCCGCAGAGTTTGGATTATCATTCTACTTCTGGGAATCATCATTTCGTCGTTTGGTTTTAAACCCATAGAGATTATCAAATTTGCACAAATTGCCAACGGCATCTTACTACCGTTTATTGCCGGATTTTTATTGTGGCTGATGAGCCGAAAAGAAATTCTGGGACAATATGTCAATTCAAAATTACAGAATAGCATTGGCTGGTTGATTGCATTAGTGACCTTGGTACTTGGGTTAAAATCTTTGGGTAAAGTGTTTGGTTTGATTTAGTTATGCAAATTGACATCAACTGTGATTTAGGCGAAGGAATTGGCAATGATGCAGAGCTAATGCCTTATCTGGGTTCCTGTAATATCGCTTGCGGAGGACACTTTGGTGACAAATCCAGTATGTCAAAAACCATATTGTTGGCAAAGAAACACAATGTAAAAATAGGTGCGCATCCCTCTTTTCCGGATAAAGAAAATTTCGGGCGAAGAATTATAGAAATCTCTAATAGCGATTTACATCAATCTTTATATCAACAACTTTCAGAGTTTAAACAAATCTGTGTAGAGCACGATGCTAAGATGCATCATGTCAAATTGCACGGAGCTTTATACAATCTCGCTGCACGTGATGCAGAAATTGCCGCTCTCACGCTCGATGTTTTTGCTCAAATTCAACCCGATGTAAAAATATACGTTCCATATAATTCGGCGATTGCACTTTTAGCAGATGATTATTTTCCGATAGTTTATGAAGCGTTTGCAGACAGAAGTTACAATGCTGATTTGAGTTTGGTGAATCGCAATCACGAAAACGCAGTCATAACCGATAAAATAGCGGCTTTTGAGCAAGTTTCCTCGATTTTAAAAACTAACAAAGTCGAAACCATTGACGGGCAACAGGTAACAATCTATGCCGAAACATTTTGCGTTCACGGAGACCAACCAAACGCACTGGAAATTCTCAAATATTTGCATCAATGTCTGTAATCATTCAACAATTTGGCGAACGAGGGATATTGCTTTCCTGGCAACAAAAAATTGATGAAAAAACTAGTAAAAAAGTTCATTTTTATAATCAAAGAATTAAAGATCAACTATCCGATTTCATCATCGAAACTGTGACAACTTATTGCAGTTTGATGGTACTCATTAAGCAATCGCAAAACTATCACTTTGTTAACATTGTTAAAATGGAAATCGAAAAAATAGTTCTCGAAACTCCCAAGTTTGAAACAATAGAGAGCAAATTTTGGAAGATTCCGGTTTGTTACGATTTGTCTTTGGGTCAGGATTTACAAAGTTTATCACAGCAGAAGAACTTAACGATTGATGACATTATCAAACTCCATTGTGAACCTGTTTATACTGTTAGTTTTATCGGTTTTCTTCCCGGATTTCCCTATTTACAAGGGCTTAATCAAAAGTTAATAACTCCTCGATTATCTACACCAAGATTATCAGTTGCAAAAGGCTCTGTTGCTATCGGAGGTTCACAAACCGGAATTTATCCGCAACAAAGTCCCGGTGGTTGGCATATTATTGGACGAACACCACTTGAATTTTTCAACACAAAAAAAAGCACTCCTTGTATTTTACAACCAATGGACTCCATTCAGTTTTATCCTATCAGTTTAGAGGAATTCAAAGATGTCCGTTGAAATCCTTGCACCGGGTGTGTACAGCACCATTCAAGACCAGGGAAGATTTGGTTTCAGAAATATCGGCGTGCCGGTGAGTGGTTTTATGGATAAAACCAGTGCCAAGCTGGCGAATTCTTTACTGAATAATGAACTGGATGCAGCCGTCATTGAAACTTTAGGGATGGGGCTGAAATTGAAATTTCATCAGCGAACTTATATTTCAATCTGTGGAGCTCAATGTGATATAACAATCAATCAAAATCCTGTTTCTCAAAATAGTGTTCTGGAGGTTCGGCAAAACGATATTTTACACTTCGGCAAAGTACAAAAAGGAATCTGGTGTTATTTGTCCATTGCCGGAGGCTTCCAAGCTGAAGTCGTTCTGTCCTCTAGAAGTTTCTTTCAAGGAATCACAAAAAAATCAAAATTGGAAAAAGGTGATAGGATTAAAACCTTATCCTCAACTCAACCAATTTTAAATCGCACAAAAGTAAAGCCACAATCGCGATCAATTGATAATCCCATTGAAGTTTTCAAAGGGCCTGAGTTCAATTCATTAAACAGCCAAACCCAGAGCTACATAGCAAACTCCTCTTTCCAAGTATCAAAAGCAATCAACCGTATGGCTTACAAACTGGAAAAAGACCACAAACTCTCCGCCAAAGAAATCATCACCTCACCGGTTCAACCCGGAACAGTTCAACTCACACCAAGCGGTGAACTCATTGTTTTGATGCAAGACTGCCAAACCACCGGCGGCTACGCCCGAGTTCTTCAACTCACTGAACAATCTCTCAGCAAACTGGCACAAATTGGTTCTGGTGAAAGTGTTGAGCTTTTATTGATTGAGTTTTAATTTCTAAATATAAAACTCTTAATCGGTGTTTGATATAGCTTCAAGTTATTAATCAAAAAATAGAGCTATGTTTTAGTTATAGTAATCAAATGGTTGTATAGAGAGTAAATACCTGTCCGTTTGAGTCTTTTTTTATCTCCATGATATTATTTTTTAAAAAGAAATCTGTCATGTCTGTACTACAATCTACGAGTTTCTTATATTGACTGAAGTAAATATGATTATGAGGTTGTGTGTTTTTATCAAAGAATAACTTACCGTCATCCGTATAAATTGCCTGAATTAATTTATTAGCAACAAGTATATCCAGAGTGTCATCGAAGATACCCATGTTGTAATTTAGGAATTCATCAATATAATAGTTCTTCAATTCGCTATACTCAGAGTGAGAAGAGTTTATTCTTATTTGTAACAACAGTGATTTGACAATATTTATTAAGTTTTTAGGTATTTTTATTTTTCTCAAGTCACTATCTATGTTGTATTTGTATATTAATTTCTGATGCAAGCATGTGATGTTCAAGAATAATTTTCGTACTTGATTTTTTTGCAATGTGTGTGTTGACTTGACGTGAGTATTCGACCCCTGAAATTCTTGATAGAATATTAATTCTGCAAATTGACCACACCATTGTCGAATAACTTTTTTGGTGCTTTCCAACGATAATTTAATGGTATTGTGAGTTTTTATAAATATTATTTTGTACATTGTATTAATTTTCTTCCTGTCGCACACATTCTAAATGTTATTAATAGCCAGATTGTAAATGATAATGATTATCATTTACAATAAAAATAATCTGAATTCTTTTTAATGGGTACCAAAATTAATCTAATGTTTCTTGGTAACTGAGTTTCGTTACTTAGTTTAGCGGGATAACTTTTATAGAATGACTTCCTTTTAATGTATTTTATTCTGTTAGTGTTACTATCTTTTTTACCTAAGTGTAAAATGAGCTTTTTCAAATTTTCGGAATAAATGTCAAAAATACTCGATTTTGAAATCATGCCGATGGGCGAATATGCGGAGAAAGCCTATTTGGATTATTCTATGTATGTGGTTCTCGACAGGGCTTTGCCATTTGTTGGCGATGGGTTGAAGCCGGTTCAACGGCGAATTGTTTATGCCATGAGTGAACTGGGTTTATCAGCCAAATCCAAACATAAAAAATCTGCTCGTACCATTGGTGATGTGATTGGTAAATACCATCCTCACGGTGATTCTGCCAGTTATGAGGCGATGGTATTGATGGCACAACCGTTTTCTTATCGTTATCCATTAGTTGACGGGCAAGGAAACTTTGGCTCACCGGATGATCCCAAGTCTTTTGCAGCGATGAGATATACCGAATCTCGTTTGACAGCTTATTCCAAATGTATGTTGCAGGAAGTTCCTCACGGAACAGTGGATTGGCAGCCTAATTTTGACGGCACACTTCAGGAACCAGTATTTTTACCGGCAAGATTGCCCAATATTTTACTCAATGGTGGTTCAGGAATTGCTGTGGGAATGGCAACGGATATTCCTCCTCATAATTTAAGAGAAGTTTCGGCAGCATTATTCCAACTTCTTGACCACCCGGATTCAACCATTGAGGATTTATGTCAACATGTTCAGGGACCGGATTTCCCAACCGATGCTGAAATCATCACGCCTCGTGAGGAAATCATTGATATTTATACCAATGGAACAGGCAGTATTCGCATGCGTTGTGTGCATAACAGAGAAGATAAGAATATTGTTATCACTGCTCTTCCTCACCAAGCCAGTCCAGCAAAAGTGATGGATCAGATTGCCGCTCAGATTCAATCCAAAAAACTGCCAATGATTGAAGATTTGCGTGACGAATCCGATCATGAGAATCCGTTCCGTTTGGTGATTATTCCACGTTCGAATCGTATTGATTATGAAGGGTTAATGAGTCACCTCTATGCAACCACAGATTTAGAAAAGACTTTCAGAGTTAATCTCAACATGATTGGTCTGGACAAACGTCCGCAAGTTAAAGATTTGAAGAAAATATTGCAGGAGTGGTTAATTTTCCGAACGGAAACAGTGCGCAGACGATTGCAATTTCGCCTTGATAAAGTGGAAGCTCGTTTGCATATTCTGGAAGGCTTATTGATCGCTTATCTGGATTTAGACGAAGTCATTCGTATTATTCGTGAAGAAGAAAATCCGAAAGAAACATTAATCGCTACGTTCAAACTCACAGATATTCAGGCTGAAGCCATTCTTGAAACTAAATTAAGAAATCTGGCGCGATTGGAAGAGATGAAAATTCGCACCGAACAAATGGAGTTGATGGCAGAAAGAGACGAGCTTTCAGGAACTTTAAAATCACGAGCCCGATTGAAAAAACTGATAAAAACAGAAATCATGGAAGATACTGAGCTTTATGGTGATGAACGCCGAAGCATGATTGTTAACCGTGAAGCTGCTAAAGTTTTTGATGAAACCAGTATCGTTCCAAATGAGCCGAATACCATTGTTTTATCCAAAGCCGGTTGGGTCAGAGCCGCCAAAGGGCATGATATTGACGTAGCCAATCTCAGTTACAAAGCCGGTGATGAATATGCTCATCATGCGCGAGGACGAAGCAACTTGAATGCGGTTTTTCTCAGCAATGACGGACGTTCATTTTCTCTGCTATCCAATACCTTACCTTCTGCGAGAGGACAGGGCGAGCCTTTGACGGCAAAATTCAAGTTGCCGGAAGAAAGTTATTTTGTAGCAACTGTTTGTGAACAGCCGAACAGTATGCTTTTACTGGCAAGTTCTGCCGGATATGGTTTTGTGACAGAAGCTGAAAATCTCTATTCGAAAGTCAAAGCCGGCAAACATATTATTTCTGTTCCCAAAGGATTTACCGCATTACCTCCCAAAGTCATAAAAGATGTCAGTAGTGATTATATTGTTTGTGCGGGAAGTGCCGGTCACTTATTGGCTTTTCCGGTGCATGAATTACCGCAACTGGCGAAAGGAAAAGGCAACAAGATGATAAATATTCCGCCAAAACTACTTAATTCCGGAGAGGAATATATGGTTGATATGTTGGTCATTAGTGAAGACGATTCTTTCCTTGTTTGGTCAGGAGCTCGTTATATTCGCATCAAGTGGAAAGATTTACAAAACTTCCTCGGCAACAGAGCCAAACGCGGGAATTTATTACCTAAAGGTTTCAGAAATATCGACAAATTAGAAAAAGAGTAACTTTTTGAAAAGTTGATTGTCTGACAAAGTAATTGGCGTGAGAAAGTTTTATGGGTAAAAAATTATTTATTGCTTTAGTTCTGATTTCAATTGCATTTTTTTTCTATTGGTCGATGGGAACAGAGAAAAGGATTTCTAATTGTATTGATAAACTCATCGCTGATAACAACTTGCAGAACATAACCTCCAAAACACAAAATCGTGGGAAATTCCCGATACTGGAAGGCGAATTAACTAAAGAGCAACATAAGCATTTGATTAGTCAAATTCAACAAACTTGTGATGTAGCAGAGGTGCAGGACTTTATTAAAGTTGTCGAGAATGAAGCCCCCTTATTTGCCGAGTTGAATATTCAGATTGATAGTTTTAATCATATTATTTATCTTCGTGGTGTCGTGAATGATAAGAGAGAACATGATGATATTATTGAAAATGTTATGGCTGTTTCTCCTGACTATACACTCTCACACCAAATTTATATTGATGATGGAGTTAAAAAAATTGAATTTGCCGAGAATATTGCATTACTTATTCCTGCAATCTCTGAAATCAAATACTCCGATATTACAGTTTCGGAGAATCAAGTCATTCTCAAGGGTTTAATTCGGGATAAAATTAGATTCGACGAAACAATGAGTCAGCTCAATGAACTTTTAGCTGACAATTTTGAAATCATCAATCAGTTAGAGTTGGGTATTGAAACAGAAATTGAAATTGAAAATCTGGAGTTTGAGAAACCCGAGCTTCCTGAATTGGACTTTAGAAATAATTAATTCGACCGGAATAAGCAAAAATCATATAAATCATGTACTATACCCGTGTGTTTTAAGTGTCGAAGATAACTTTTGCTTAAATTTAGAGACAAGAAAAAAAATCGTTTCCCAACATTCTCACTGATTATCTGGATAGTGACGTTGGCTGTAATGGTTTCCTCCTATTTTTTTCATCAGAAGGGTTTCCTCAATGAAACCTTTGCCATAAAGCCTAATGAAATTATTAGTCAAATTAAGAGTCAATGGCTTTATTTGCTAAAACTACTCAGTTCGCTATTTGTACATGGAAGCTGGAAACACTGGTTTGGAAATATGATTTTATTTCTGATTATTGCTTTCCCTTTGGAAAAGAGAATTGGCGGCTTTTGGTTTTTACTGATTTATTTCACTGCCGGTTTTGCCGGGAACTTGTATTGTATTTATTACCTTTCCGGTTCTGAGAACTATCTCATCGGGGCTAGTGGAGCCGTTTCAGGAATACTGGGGGCGTGGATTGTTTTATTTCCTTCGTTGAAAATCAGTATTATAATACCCATCGGATTTTATATGCAGAAAGCGGAAATCCCTGTACTTCTGTTATCTCTAATCTGGTTAGGAATCCAGATTGTTTTGCAGCTTGTCAGCCCACTGGATTATTCCATTGTTTGGATTAGTCATGTGGTCGGGTTTATAACAGGTTTTTCTTTGGCCTGGCTTTATAGAATTGCTAATTAGGAGTAGAATTAAAGCATGAATGATGAGATTCTTTATAAAGTAATATTTTATTGTCGATCCAAGATATATGAGCTGTACGCCAGAGATGTTTTCTCAAGTGAGTTGTACGGTTTTATTTATGTTGGAGAGTTGGTTTTTGATCAAAACCAAAGCATTGTGATTGATCCTGCCGAAGAAAAGCTTCGTGAAGAATTTAAAAACATCAATGTTTTACACCTGCCAATGCAAAGTGTTATCCGCATTGATGAGGTCAAGAAAAAACAAGCCTGTAAAATTCGGGAAATCAAAGATGGTGAAAATATTATGCCATTTCCTGTCATGCCCAATATTTCAAAATGAAACAGGAACACATTTTAATTGTTGATGATGAGCCGGATATCAGGAACCTGATTTCTGACATCCTCGCGGATGAAGGCTATTCAGTTGCCACTGCTGCCAATGGAGAAGAGGCAAATCAACAATTAAGTATCAGTTCTCCGAGTCTTATTTTGTTGGATATCTGGATGCCGGATATTGATGGTATCAGCCTGATGAAAGGTTGGTTGGAGAAACAACTGGTAGCAGCTCCAATTGTTATGATGTCCGGACACGGCACAGTAGAAACAGCCGTCGAAGCAACACGCCTTGGAGCTAAAGATTTTATCGAAAAACCATTGTCATTGGCAAAACTTTTACAAACTGTTTCCAGCACAATTGAGCAAAACAAAACTGAGACCATTATAGAGAAAACTCAGATTATTGAACCAATTGGGAATTCAGCAGCAATTCAATCCGTGCGCTCGAAGCTGGAAAAGTTGTATCAAGCCAAAAACAATCTGCTTATTGAAGGTGAGTACGGAACCGGAAAAAACTCTATCGCCTTATTAATCCATGAAAAACGAAATGGCAATAACAGTCCATTAATAAAGTTGGACGTTGATACCTCTGTCGATGAACTGGAGAAAAAATTAACCTCACCCTCAGGGCTTTTTGTTCAAGCCCAAGGAGGCACATTGGTATTAAACAATATTGAGCGATTGAATAATGAGCAACAAAAACTATTGACATCATTCTTAAAGCACAAACAATTCACATTGTTTGGTGAAAACTCAGTCCAAATGATAAATTTTGGACTCATTACAATTAGCCAAAAAGAAATAAGTCGTGAAGTTGCAAATGGCTATTTTAGTCCTCAATTGTTTGAAATATTAAGTGAAGTTCGATTAAGAATTCCTTCGCTCAAAGAAAGGCCTGAAGATATTCCCGAATTATTAAATTATTTTGTAAATACTTTGCCGGATTTAGAGAATACACCTTACCGGAAAATGTCATTTGCGGCGCAAAACTTATTACGAAACCATCAGTGGAACAATAATATTCTTGAGCTAAAAAATACCGTCAGGAAGCTACTTCTTCTTGGAGGAGATGGTGATATCAGCAAAGAAGAAGTGGAATCTTTACTGGAACAGAACAAATTAGAAGCCGGTAACCAAGGAACAAAGAGTTGGTATCATTTACCACTACGAGAAGCTCGTGATGAGTTTGAAAAAGATTATCTCCTTCATCAACTTGAGGCTGTTGATGGCAGAGTTGGCAAATTAGCTGAAGTTGCCGGAATGGAAAGAACTCACTTGTATCGCAAATTAAGAGCGTTGAATATCAACCCTAAAGAAGTGGGTAAATCATGAAGATATTGGTTTTAGGAGCCGGACAAGTTGGTTCATCCATTGCAGAACATTTATCGAAAGAAAAGAACGATATTACGGTTGTTGATACCAACCTTGAAAAACTTATGGATATGCAAAACAGGCTTGATTTAAAAGCCGTTCATGGTAATGCGTCTCATCCAAGTGTTTTGACTCGTGCCGGTGCCGAAGACGCTGATATGGTGGTAGCTCTGACGAATAGTGATGAAATCAATATGGTTGCCTGTCAAGTATGCCACAGTATTTTCCACACCCCATTAAAAATTGCTCGAGTCAGACAGTCGGAATATCTCGATTATCCGGAGTTATTCAAATCCGATCACATGCCAATTGATGTTTTTATCAGTCCGGAAAGACTGGTTACCGAGCATATTCGTCGCCTGATTGATTATCCCGGAGCTCTTCAAGTCATGGACTTTGCTCAAGGGTTGGCCCAACTTGTTGGCGTGGTCGCTGATGATGAAGGTCCGTTAATAGGACATCAATTGCGTGAAATTCATAATTATATGCCAGAGGGTGTGGATGCCAGAGTGGCTGCAATTTTCCGTGATAATCAGGCCATTTCACCGGATGGTGATACGGTTATAAAAATCAACGACATGGTGTTCTTTTTTGCCGCCAAAAAAGATATTAAACTGGTCATGCAAACTCTGCGTCACGCAGATCGCCCGGTTAAGAAAGTGATTCTTGCCGGAGGTGGAAATATTGGCTTTAGTCTGGCAAAAATGTTGGAAAAAGATCACTCAATCAAGGTCATTGAAAATGATAAAAGGCGTTCCCGATTTATTGCAGAAGAATTAACTAAAGCACTTGTTATCAAAGGCGATTGCACTTCTGAAGAAATATTGTATGAAGAAAATATTGATCAAACTGATATTTTCTGTGCGATTACAAATGATGATCAAACCAATCTTTTATCTGCATTAGTAGCTAAAAAAATGGGGGCAAGTAAAGTTCTTACTCTGATCAGCAGTCATAATTATGCACAATTGCTGGAACGAGACCAAATAGACATTGCTATATCTCCGCAACATATCACCATCGGTGGTTTGCTTGTACATGTCAGAAAAGGCAACATGGCTCGAATTCACTCTTTAAGAAACGGTGCTGCCGAGGCTATTGAAGTGATTGCTCATGGCGACTCGATGACTTCAAAAGTTATCGGTAGAGAGTTGCAAGACATCAACTTACCACCCGGCACAACTATTGGTGGTATTATTCGAGGCAATCAAGTTATCATTGCTCATAGAGATGTTGTCGTCGAACATGAAGATCATATCATTTTGTTTGTTTCTGACAAACGAAACATCAATGATGTCGAACGACTTTTCCATGTCAGTCCGACATTTATGTAATAAAACCTTAGAAATAATTACAGTTTAGGAATCAAAAACTTCTGTCCGTTAAAGTCCAGAACCAATCCTTCCGGCACAATATCGTGTATCAACAGAGTTTCTTCAATCAAATCTCCAATTTCATAATTTTCACCATTCACAACAACCAATCGACTCTCCTTATTTTGGTCGTAAATATGAATATTAAGTTTGATTTTCGGAATTTCTTTACGGATATTGAAAGGTAACTGATACACAAAGGGATATTCCTGCTGTTTAATCATTTCAGGAACTTCTTTAATAACAGACTGTTCGTTTTGAGACTTAATAGGTTGAGAATCAACTAGCGAATCATTATTGTCAGATTCTTTATTTGGCTCAACCTTTGGTTTTTGAGCAGAATCATTTTTTATTTCAGCTTGCGCCCTATTTTCTTCCGCTTTATTATTTTCAGGCTTTTGCTTAGCCACCACAGCTTGATCTGGATTTTGAGACTGGCTCACCGGTTGTTTCTGATTCAGTTGCTTTTTGACCTCTTCAGAATTTGGTTTGGCTTTTTTATTTCCATTCGCCAAACGATTGTTCTTTATATTTAATTTATTTTCTTTGGAAACTTGTTGTGCTGTTTGATTTGGAGTTTCGATTAGTTCTGACTCACCTGTATATTCAATTTCTCTAAAACCGAACCAATATGTAACAAATACCGAAATGATGATAAAGAATATCCAAAACAACAATCTCAGGTTGCCCGTTTTTGAATTTGAGGAGGAACCAAATTTAAACCCATCTAACGAACTTTTTTCATTATCGTTACGTTGATTGGAAGATTTTTTTAAAGAATCTAATATTGTTGACATAATTTTATTTTAAAGTTGGTCCGTTATAAGCACTTAGGCTCAACGCCATTTGAGTTTCAGAGCCGATTATACCATCATCGAGCAAACCATTAGAACGTTGAAAATCAATAATCCAGTCATTCAGTTGCATATCATCTATTTTCTGAGTCGAAATGGAATTTGCCATTTCCAGACTCCAGCGATTTAATTCTTTCGCGTCAGGATTATCGAGCAACTGAGCCGGCATCGGCCAGAGAATGAAATAAGTTCCCAACCATTCGTCGCGTAACCAGTTTTCACTCAGAAAAATAAGATTGTTATCTTTGTCTTTTAAGCCAATTTGACTTGATTTTATTTTTTCCAATAAAATCAGTTTGTCATTAACTAACAGCACAACAGGGCGATTCAGTTTTTTAATCTGTTGTAAATTACCTTGGCGTCTCATACATGCGAGACCTGAATCTTTGCTTTCCGGGCACGTTGTTTTTGACCAGATTTTGTTTGAAGAGGAATCCCAAAGTTTGAGATAGCTTTCCCAAACCATTGCATTGGATGAGTATTCAAAAGTGCTATTGGTCGAAATGTTGTTTTCTGCCATTTCAGTCACTAAAGGTTGTGTGTGATTTCTATATCCAAACCAATAAATCAACCCGGCTAAAATCATCAATAAAACTAAGCTCAACAGATAGTAGGATGTATTATTCCTATTTTGGTGAGTCGGATTAGATTCGGGCAGAACTTCATTAGCGGCAGTATTTACATGTTTCTTTGTTATATTTTCAGAGTTTTCAGAATAAGCAGCCAACAAACTTCTGTCTGTCAAAATATTAATCAACCGGGGAACGCCACCCGTCAATTGATATATTTTTCGGGCTACGGGTTTGGAAATGATATTAAAATCGCCTCCTGCCTTATTGATTCTGTGTGACAAATACTTTTGTGTTTCTTCAGCGGATAAAGGCATTAAATGGTATCGGGCTGTAACCCTTTGAGCCAGTTGCCGCAAATCATTGCGTCTCATCGTTGTTCGCAACTCCGGCTGTCCGATGAGAATGATTTGGAGTAATTTTTGTTTGTCGGTTTCTAAGTTTGTTAATAATCGGAGTTGTTCTAAAGTATCACGAGGTAAATTCTGCGCCTCATCAATCACAACAACCGTGTTTTCGCCTTTTGCCCACGAGTTCAATAAAAAATCATTCAGCTTATCCACCATTCGGTTCAACTTTCCTTTTATACCTCTCAGCGAAATCTTTAATTCTTTGCAAATATTTTCCAGTAACTCAATCGGCGTGATGCATGGATTCAAAATTAAAGCGATGTGAGTATTTTCAGGAATTTGTTCTAAAAGCAAACGACAAATCGTTGTTTTTCCGGTTCCGACTTCGCCTGTGAGTTGCACAAAACCGGCACCTCCTCCTCTGGTAATTCCATAAACCAAATGTGCCAAAGACTCCTGATGTTTTTCACTGAGAAAAACAAACTTAGGATCTGGCGTTATTGAAAATGGAGGTTCGTCAAAACCGAAAGAATCGAGATACATAGGTGTTGTTTTTTTATAGCCTTTGACATTTGTACAATTGAAAGTTCAATTATAAAACAGAACGCCACGGAATCTCAGCATATTCATGAATATGTTTATGGGATAGCTAATGTAATGTAAAAAGTTTCAAAATGATGAATTTTTATGATTTTCTCACTCACTCTTTAGAAATTAAACCTTATGCTTTATGAATTATTCGTTTTTTACCTTAAAATGTTGGGATTCTCCGAAAAAGCAAAGGTATTCAAACAATGTTCAACAAACACGTTTATCTATTATTGGTTGTATTTTTTACAACTGAGGTTTTATCTATCAACCACCCTGTATCTCCGAAAGGAGTATTGCCGGATGTTGTAATTAACGAATTTCAAGCTGACCCTGCAGCTGGTTTAGCGGGAGATGCCAACGGCGATGGTGTTAGAGATGGTTCTGATGATGAATTTGTTGAAATTTATAATAATTCAATTGATCCATTGGATATTTCCGGTTGGACATTAAGTGATAGCTCGCAAGTAAGATACACTTTTCCTGCTAATACCATTGTTTCAGGTGAGTGTTCTATAGTGGTTTTCGGAGGTGGGAGTCCTACTGGCTTATTTGGCGGTTCAACTGTACAAACCGCATCAAATGGTCTAGCTTTAAATAATGATGGAGATACTATTACTTTAAAAAATGATAGCGATGTAATTATAGCATCAGAGATTTATGGTGATTTTGGAGAAGAAGATCAATCATTCACTAGAGACCCAGACATTACGGGAAGTTTTGTTCTTCACAGCACTACAACAAGCGGCAGCTTATTTTCACCGGGTACAAAACATGATGGTAGTTTTTTTAATGGTTGTGTCACCGGAGATATTCCTCCGCAGGTTAGTTCAACTGTTCCAGCGGAAAGTGCTTCTCAGGTATCAACAAGCACTACAATTACCGTCAATTTTAGTGAAGAGGTCGTAGCAACAGCATCGGCGGCTACAATTGATTGCGGAACAGGTAATTTGAGCTATAGCGGTTTGCCTTTGACTTCTGATGTTATTACACTGACGCCGGACTCTGCATTGCCTGACAACTCCTTTTGTACCGTGACATTGATTGCCTCTGAGATTACTGATACTGATGGTGGAGATGACCAACTGGATGGAAATGGTGATATCATTGGTGGTGACAATTATAGTTGGTCATTTGCCACAGGAACACCGAATCTGGAGATTTGGGAAATTCAGGGAGACTCAATAACATCAGCCTATGATGGTTTCACTGTCAGTTCAAATGGCAATATTGTAACGGCTCTTGATACCAATGGTTTTTTCATGCAGACACCGGATGCCCGTGATGATGGAGACAGCAATACATCCAACGGTATATTTGTTTATACTGGAACAAACCCAGACCCTCAAACTATATATTCGATAGGAGATTTGGTTGATGTGTCCGGGGGAATTGTCGAATATTTTGATTTTACCGAATTCTCTGGTGGTGTATCAGTGATTATACAATCCAGTGGAAACTCACTTCCAACAGCTGTGTTGTTGAATGATAGCTTCCCACCAAACAATCCTGAAGATGCTGTATGTTCAACCGACCAAACCACACATAAATACGAATGTCTGGAAGGCATGCACTTTGATATGCCTCAGGGATTTATCAGTTCCGGATTTGCCGGATTCTTCTTTCCAAATGATGATGATGTTTTTGTCAGAGCCGGAAGTGCCCGTGCATTCAGGGAACCGGGTATAGATTACCCGGGAATTCATGAATTGCCACTTTTTGATGGGAACCCGGAAATTCTGGAGATGGATATAGATGGTTTAACATTACCGCTAGCAAAATACACCGGCGGCACAGAAGTTTCTATTAAAGGTGTTTTTGGCTATGATTTTGGAGAATATGAAATCTGGCCTTCTGAAATCAATATCATCAATGAAAACGTGACGCCGGCACCTGTGAGAGGACACAGCAATATAGAAGCAACGGTGGCTTCTGCCAATTTATACAGATTTTTTAACGATGTTGATGATCCGGGCATTGAAGATGACGATACAATTTTAGATACACCAACATATCAGCTCAAACTTGATAAGTTATCAAAATATTTTATCAATGACCTTAAGTCCCCTTTAATCATTGCTATGCAAGAAGTCGAAAATATTAATGTTTTGAATGATTTATCAGCTCGAATCACTCTAAATGGCGGACCAACATATACAACTGTTTTAGTTGAAGGAAATGATCGTGGTGGCATTGATGTCGGCTTTATGTATCAGGCGAGTATCGTAACAGTCAATGGAGTGACACAATTAGGAGCATCTGAAACACAGAGTTCAAACGGAGCATTATTGCATGATCGTCCACCTTTGCACATGGATTCAACCATTACATTGGGGGCAGATTCAATGGACTTGCACCTGCTGGTTGTCCACATGCGTTCCCGTGGTGGAATTGAAGGGACTGAAAGCACCCGTGTCCGTGAAAAGAGATTCGAGCAAGCGAACTCGGTTGCCAATATGATTGATTCGATTCAAACAAATAATCCGGGAGAAGCCGTTGTTACATTAGGTGACTTCAATGCCTTCCAGTTTACTGACGGTTATGTCGATATGATTGGACAAATCACCGGAACAGCTGATGAACTCGATAATGAGTGGTGGTCAGCTCCATTGTTTGCATCCAGTCCTTTAACTAATGCCGTTCAAACACTGGTATCGTCTCAGCAGTATTCTTATATCTTCGCAGGAAGTGCTCAAGTTCTGGATCATGCTTTGCTGAATGATACTGCATTGTCTTATTTCAATGAAATGAGATATGCAAGAGGACAGTCAGACGTCAACCTCAGTTATGAAAGCGATTCGACAACTTCGCTGAGGGTTTCCGACCATGATGGTTTTGTGCTATTTTTAGCACTTCCAAGTGATTTAATCTTCTACAACGGATTTGAATGATTTAGCTTTTTATCAACTGGCGAATTTTAATTCTGAATGCTGCGAATATTAGCGTCATAATTGGACTGAGCCAGTTGAAAATCGCATAAGCAAAATATTCACCAACACCAACTCCAAGGGTGCTTGATTGGTAAGCTCCGCAAGTATTCCAGGGAACCAATGCGGAAGTGACTGTTCCACTGTCCTCCAGTGTCCGGCTGAGATTCTCAGGTGCCAAGTTTCTGTCTTTATAAGCTTTTTCATACATTTTGCCGGGAATCACAATCGCAAGATACTGGTCTGATGCCAAGATATTCAAGCCCATACAACTGGCAACCGTGCTGGAAAAAAGCCCGAATACCGATTTCGCCATTTTTAGCAAAAATTCTGTGATTCGCTCCAATGCACCGATTCCATCCATGATACCTCCGAATACCATTGCAGAAATAATCAATAAAATGGTCCATAACATTCCAAGCATGCCTTTTGCATTGAATAATTCACTCAAAATTTTGTTATCAGTTTCAATAGATGTTTCTATAAAAATAGACTGTGTGATAGTTGATAATTGTGAGTCGGGAAGTGATTTGAGCAAATCTGATTGAAATATTAAAGCAAAAACTGCAGCTGCAATCACACCTATAAATAATGAAATAAACGGTTTGACTTTAAAAACAATCAATACAACCACAACAGCCGGAACAATAAACAGCAATGGAGTGATATGAAATAAGTTTTCGATATCGTGAAGTAAATAATTAATATCGGCATTACCGTTAGTGTTCACATTCATACCGATAATCGTGAAAGCAACAATTGTAATAAGTATGGTTGGTATTGTTGTATAAGTCATATAACGAATATGGGTAAACAAATCGGTTCCTGCCATTGCCGGAGCCAGGTTGGTTGTATCGCTGAGTGGTGACATTTTATCACCAAAATAAGCTCCCGAAATAACGGCACCGGCAACCATCCCTGTTGGAACTCCCAGAGCGGTGCCAATTCCTATGAGAGCAATACCAACGGTCGCTGAGGTAGTCCAGGAGCTTCCTGTAGCTATTGAAATAATGATGGAAATTACAACCGATGCCGGCAGAAAGACCTCCGGGTTTAAAACTTTTAATCCATAATAAACCATTGCCGGAATAATTCCGCTGAATAACCATGTTCCGGATAATGCACCAACCATTATTAAAATGACTATCGGTATAAACACAGTGCGAAGATTTTCCCACACCTCTTTGAGCATCAAGTTAAAACCAACCTTATTGAAGAAACCAACAACTGCTGCAATCAATCCACTGATTAGTAAAATGTACTGATTGGTATAAGCTCCCAGCAACTCCTGATCCTCAACAAAAAAGATATTGTATGCAAGCATTGATATGAGTGCGACAACGGGAATCAAGGCCTCAAACAAACTGAGTTCCGTATTAATAATAACTGTTTCTTTATCGGCTTTAATTTCAGAGATGTTTTTATTATCAGAAGTCATAATACAGATTGAGAGCAAAAAAATATATCTTAAACTCTGTTAAGACAACAAGTCAAATGCATTTTCCCAATTACTCAGAATCGAACAAAGGTCTTCTTTTATATTATTGAAAACGAAAAAACCCGTGGGGTCACACGGGTTTTCATGGTTTAGAAATATTTTGAATGTTATTTAATCAATCCCATTTCGGTAGCTTCTTTTGCAATCAGGTAATTAATGACCCCAATTGTATGCTTTTGATCTTTGGAGTTATTCTGAACTTTGTATTTACCATTCACAACAACTGATGGAGTTCCGGTAATTTGCATGCGAAAGCCCATGTTATCGGCTTTTCTTAATTTGGAATCCAGAATAAAAGAGTCTGCTGTACTTAAAAATTCATCTTTATTTATACCAGTGTTTTCAGCATACCATTCAGCAAGTTGCTCAATACTGGTAAAGTTTTTATGATTTTCATGAATCTCAGAGAATAATTTATTATGAACTTGCTCAGCCACGCCCATTGATTCAGCTGTCAAAAAACCTTGTTGATAAACAGCCCAGCTTGGATGAAAATTAAGAGGAACCCTGACCAATTTTGCAACATTAGGTTTTTTCTTTAACCATTCTTCCATCGTTGGTTCGAAATGAAAACAATGCGGACAAGTATAACCAAAGAATTCGTAAATAATTACTTGACTGGCATTCTCGGTATCATACGGAGCTTCAAGAGTTACATAGTCAGTTCCTTCAGTATATCTTGGCTGTTGCGGCTTTTGGATTTCAGGTTCCGGTTTTTTTGTGCTCTCCTTTACCATTTGTAACTCTTTATCAAGTTCCGAAACTTGTTCTTGCTCCTCAGAGCAAGAGACAACAAATAATAAAACCGCTAAAATTAAAAGTATTTTTTTCATAAATCGAATGATTTCCTTATTGTGTGTTAAGGCTCATTTCTGCGACTTCTTTGTCAGCTAAGAATGTTGCTAACTCAAATAGTGCATTGTAACTTCCCAATGCTTTAACATTAGGCTTATATTTACCATTGATAACCAAAGTCGGAGTTGATGTTACTTGCATTCTTTGAAACATATTGGTCGATTGACGCACTTTTGAATCAATCATAAAAGATTTTGCAGTTGATAAAAATGCTTCCTTATCAACATTAAAGTTTTCGGCATACCAATCCGCGACTTGTTCCAGTGTTGAAAATCTTTTGCGCTCTTTATGAAGTGCATCGAACATTGCCTGATGAGTTTGCTCGAGTATTCCCATTGACTCAGCTGTGTAATAAGCTTTTGCATACACATCCCAACCCGGTTGGAAGACAACTGGAACTCTAACCAGAGTTACATTTTCAGGTAGCTTTTCATGCCATGGTTTCATATAAGTTTGAAAATTAGCACAATGTGGACACATATAACCAAAAAACTCATACACAACAACTTGTTTATCGTTCCCGGTTTCATAAGCCGGACTCAATTCGGTGTAATGCAACCCACTACTAAAAGCAGATTGAGTATTTTGAGATTCTTGAGCGCTAATAGAAAAAACCGCCAGAAAAAGCAAAACAAATGCAAATTTCATACTTAAACTCCTTGAATTAATTTATGAGTGGACTTGGACTGTAATCCAACCATGAAGTTCAAATTCTATTTTGAAGATAAACCTTGCATATAGCTGGCAACGGCTTTAATTTCATCGTCGCTCAGATATTTCGCAACACTTGCCATGATATTTCCATTCACATCATCAGCATTTTTTACAGTCTCTCCTGCTCGGAAATCTTTCAGGCGTTGTTCATTATAAGCAGCATGTTGTCCGGCAACAATCGGATATCCTGACAATGGATTTCCCTCACCTGCAACTCCATGGCATGACATACAAGCCGGAATATTTAATTCGGACTTTCCACCCTGGAAAATAGATTGACCCAAAGCTACCAGTTCAGGTTCAGCAGCTTTCTTTGCTGCTTTTTGTGCATTAAAGTAAGCAGCCAAATCTTTCATGTCTTCTTCATTCAAAGCAGCAACCATTCCTGCCATAACTGTGGCTTTTCTTTCGCCACTTTTGAACAGAGACAGTTGTCTGGAAATATAGTTTTCATGCTGGCCAGCAATAGTTGGCCAAACCGGATTCACACTATTTCCGTCTGCACCATGACAGGATGCACACATTGCAGACTTCGCTTTCCCTGATTCCACATCTCCGGCAAAAGACAAAGATGCAAATACTAAAGACATAAAAATAAAAACTTTTTTCATAATTGATTCCGCTTTTTCAATATTTAAAATCAACGCCTATTATAAATCGAAAACGTACCAAGCTGAAAGTGATAATAAGGAATTTGTCAGTTAATAATAATCAATGATGAATTATGGGCGGAAAACGCTTTAATTACCCGAAGTTGTTGAATTTTCTTCTGAGTTGCTCCATTGCCATCCGCTTACTCAGTGATGATAAAAACTGAGCATCTTTTAAATGCTTTGCGCAAAACCACCCCAAACCTTTTGGATGTCCAGCCATACCATTACCAAGTGTTTGGTAGTCGCTGAAATAAACCAATCCTCCGGCCGCTGGATTTTTTTCCAGCTCATGTCGGAAATCCAGATGACACACTTCACAGATTGGTGGTTTCATTTGAATCGTAAATAAAATCAATTTATTCCAATTATTATCATTAAATTGTGATATTCAAATGTTTTCACAAATTTTACAATGTAAAATATCGCTCTTTAGCCGGTAAATGATTGAATACAGCCATGTTTAGCAAAAAAGATACGATTGCAAAAACCGATTCTGAACTTTGGGATGCCATTGTTGCGGAAAATCAACGTCAGGAACACCATATCGAATTGATTGCCTCCGAGAATTACACTTCTCCTGCCGTGATGGAAGCACAAGGTTGTCAGATGACCAATAAATACGCTGAGGGTTATCCCGGCAAACGCTATTATGGTGGTTGTGAATATGTTGACATTGCAGAGCAACTGGCAATCTCAAGAGTAAAGGAATTATTTCAAGCTGATTATGCCAACGTACAGCCACATTCCGGTTCTCAAGCTAACCAGGCAGTTTATTTTGCACTTTTGCAACCGGGTGACACGATTTTAGGTATGAGTCTTGATCATGGCGGGCATTTAACTCATGGTTCCAAAGTCAATCTTTCCGGTAAAATATTTAACGCCGTTCAATACGGTATTGATGCTGACGGTAATATTGATTTTGAAAATGTTCGCGATATGGCATTACAACATAAACCGAAGCTAATTATTGGTGGTTTTTCAGCTTATTCCAAAAAAATTGACTGGCAAAAATTCAGAGAGATTGCTGACGAAGTCGGTGCTTATTTCATGGTGGATATGGCTCATATTGCCGGTCTTGTAGCCGCAGGAGTGTATCCAAGCCCAGTCAATATCGCTGATGTTACCACATCAACTACGCATAAAACTCTGCGTGGTCCTCGTGGTGGAATTATTCTTGCAAAATCCAATCTCGAAATTGAGAAAAAACTTAACTCTATCGTTTTCCCGGGAATTCAGGGCGGGCCTTTAATGCATATCATTGCTGCGAAAGCTGTCGCTTTCAATGAAGCCTTGCAACCGGAATTTAAGTCCTACCAGCAAAAAGTTGTAGAGAATGCTGATATTATGGCAAAAACCCTAATTCAACGTGGTTACGACATTGTTTCAGGAGGAACTGAAAACCATTTGTTCCTACTTGATTTAATCAGTAAAAACATCACAGGAAAACATGCAGAAGCTCGTTTAGGTGAGGCTCATATCACAGTTAACAAAAATTCTGTTCCAAATGATCCGAAATCACCATTTGTCACTTCGGGTTTGCGTTTGGGTTCACCTGCCGGAACAACTCGAGGATTTGGCAAAGAAGAATTTATCCAAATTTCCAACTGGATAGCTGATATCTTGGATGATATTGACAATGATGATGTGATTAATAATGTAAAAACTCAAGTGGTTAAACTTTGCAACCAATTCCCCGTTTACAAGGATTGAAAATGAAACAAAAAAAAATACCTGAACACTTAGCAGCCAAACGAAGAGCCAGAAAACGATTGGTTCAGGCACTTTATCAATGGCAATTGAACGAATCACCAGTTTCTACAATTATCACTCAGTTTTTGACTGAGCAAGACATGGCGAAAGTCGATCAGGCTTTTTTCCAAAAATCCTTGCACAACATCATTGAAAATATCGACTCCTACGAAAAAGAAGTTTCTCCCCTCGTTGAAAGATCATCTTACGATGTTGGAGAAGTTGAAAAGTCAATACTGTTGCTTGCCGTATTTGAATTGAAAAATCATATCGAAACTCCTTATAAAGTGATATTAAACGAAGCCATCGAACTGGCAAAACAGTATGGAGGCGAAGGCTCTCATACCTTCATCAATGGCATTTTACATAAAGTTTCAAAGCAGTTAAGACCACTCGAACATTAACATTTAATCACTATCTCAATCTGCAATCCGCCGTTGATGTAGTTACTTGCAGAAACTCGGGCGTTGTTTTGTTGGGCTAGTTTTTTGACGATTGAAAGACCCAATCCCGAGCCGTATTCGTTCTCGTTGGATTGTGCCATAACAAACGGTTCAAATATTTTCTCAAAGTCTTTTTCTGCAATGCCTTTTCCGTGGTCATAAATCATTATTTTTACTAAATCACTTTCTTTTTCCAGTGTGATTTTTACCGGCGGTTTTCCGTATTTGAAAGCATTTTCATAAATATTTGTTAACATCCTTTTAATACTGATTGGTTTGAGTTTTAAATGGCATTTGCTCATATCAGTTTTAAAATCAATCTGTTTTCCTTGTTGTAGATATGGCTCCATGCTTTGTTGAATGATTGTTATTAAATCGGTGTTTTCGAACTTTTCTTCGCTACCAAGTTTAACAAAAGCAATAAAATCGTTGATGATTTGGTTCATTTCATCAATTTCATTATTCATGTTTTCGCGCATTTCATCATCTGACATGAATTCTGTTTGCAATCTCATTCTTGCAAGCGGTGTGCGTAAGTCATGTGAAACACCAGCTAACAGAATTTCTTTTTCTTGATTCAGTTTTTGAATTTGTATGGCAGAATTTTTTACCAGCTCTGTCAAATTTTGAACTTCGAGTGTTCCTTTAACAGGTAAGTTTTTATCAGAATTTTCACCTTGAACGATTGATTTTGCCATTGATGCAAGCTGTTTGAATGGTTTCAACATATAACGGCTGAAAAAAAAGGAAGCCAATAGAGTCAGTAAAAATAAGGTGATAGCCAGACCCAAAAACAAAGCTGAAATATTGTCGATGTAAGAGTAAAAAGCGAAGCCCAACCAATACTCTTTTGTCCATGTGGGTTGCAACCATAAACGAGGGGGTTCACCATCGGCTTGCAGAAATGCTGTACGGATGTTTTGTTTGTCAAGTTGATTTTTTAGCTCTTGATAAAATTGAATCTGTGGAAAATGATCTGATGGAGATCTCGTTTTAATGAGTACTTCTCCATTTGTATAAATCTCATTGAGTTTAATTTTACTTTGATCAAAATTTTTCTCGTTTAGGAGATGCTTAATTATCAGCATTTGATTATTGATTTGTTGCGCCATTTGTTTGGCAGCCGGTGAAAAAGTTGATGTGCGAAAAACAAACAACACGATTGTAAAATTAATCAGTAACAACACACCAAACATAATTGTCATCTGTGAGTATGTTGAATTGAAAAACTTTTTCATGACAATGCCTTAAATATCACTCACAAATACATAACCAACACCCCAGACTGTTTTAATCAGTTCCGGTTTTGCAGGGTTTTCTTCTACCAGTTTCCGCAAACGGGAAACCAACACATCAATACTCCGATCATAAATTTCAAATTCTTTGGAATGAAGAATTTGCATGATTTTGTCTCTGGATAGAGGGATATTGACATTCTCAACTAAGGCTTTGAGCAAATCGTATTCGCTGGAAGTCAAAGCAGTTATTTGTCCTTTTTCGGACTTTAAATGTCTCTTAACTGTATCAAAATCAAACCTTCCAACACGATAGATAGTCTCAGTTGAAGAAATAGTATCAGCTTGTGGGCGTCTGGTTATCGCTTTAATACGGGCAACAAGCTCTCTGGGATTAAAAGGTTTGGAGAGATAATCATCCATGCCCATTTCCAGACCGATGATTTTGTCAATGTCCTCTCCTTGAGCGGATAACATGATAATGGGAATATTGTTTCCTGAGTGTCTCAGTCGTTTACAAAAATCCAGACCGTTTTCGCCGGGCATCATTAAATCTAAAATAATCGCATCAAATTGATCTTTAATCCTTGCTTGATCCGCTTCTGTGGTGTTTGCGGCATCAGAAACAAAGAAACCTTGCTCCAACAGATATTTTTTCAGCAAAGAACGTAGTTTCAAGTCATCATCAACAATCAATATGTTCAGAATTTTACTCATTAAATAATTCACCTCAGAGTTTCACATTTTATCAGACTTTTGGGATTAAGGTTGATTATTACATTTTGTTACACTTTGCTCATATTGGTGTTACATCATGATTTCATAATGCACCTACGTTTAACAAAACTTACGGAGCAAAATTATGATTCATTTAGACAGAAAAACAATTACAGCCTTATTTTTAGGAGCCACATTAATGATTATGAATCCTGTTCATGCAGGAGGAAGAGTCAAAGCAAGTGTCAAAACTGAAAATGCAGACGGCGGTGTAACAACAGCCCGAGGCGCTGCAGCTAAAGGACAGAATGGCGGAGGATTTGCCAGAGCCAGAGGAACGACCACAAACGGACAAGGGCAAGCAACTGGCGGTGGCGCAACTGCTGTAAAAGGTCCAAATGGAGGTGCTGGTTTCAGGGCTGGTTCATACACAGCTGATAGTTCAGGAAATGTAAATTACCAAGGTGGAGCTGCTGCTACAGGTGCCAATGGTTCAGCTTCAACATCCGGAGGGTTCAGTCGATCAGCCGGTGGTGGAGTGATTGGTGCGCGTTCTACGACGGCAACAGCTAATAACGGGAACTCTTATCAAGGTGATACGACTTATGATTCGAATTCAGGGGTCAATCACAATCATGCTTGCTATGACGCCAATGGCAATGAAATCAAATGCCCAAGCAAATATTAAGGAGAAATCACATGAAAATATTTAAAACAATAGTTCTCCTAACTTGCTTCATTGCTTTGACAACGACCACAGCATTTGCCAATAAAACCATGATTGGTAACGCAATGGGGATTATGCAGCAGATTGCTGATTTAGCTGATGAGTTTAATTTGACAGATCAGCAACGGAGTGACATCCGAGGAGTCGTTTTCTCCTATGCACCCGTATTGGCATATAAAGCGAATGAAATGCTGAATAACAGACAATTATTGATTGAAAATAACCTTGGCGAAGATCAGGTTGATGAAACTTTTTTGCAGGAAATAGCTGATAGACAGGGTGAACTTCTTTCTCAGATAATTGTTGCCAAAGAACACATGAAGAAAGAAATTCGTAATGTATTGACGAGCGATCAAAAGGACTTTGTGGATGAATTATTTATGGTACTCATTCAGTTTCGACTGGCTCAGGGCTGATAGAGCTTAACCCGTATCTCGACCGAAAGTTGCCCTCTCTTTTCTTTCGGTTGAGATATTTTTTTTAAAAATGCAGTTGTTTCAAAGTCCAAAAAAAACTATAGTGAAATCTCTTGATAGAATAATCGCAAACCATGAAACAGTTCCCAATTGTTATCAACACGCCCGGAAGAGGTTATTATCTGATTACTGATGAAATTGAGCAGGCAATTGCTCATGAGATTAAAGGAACCAATGCGGGTCTAGTTCACGTTTTCTTGCAACATTCCAGTGCCGGCTTGACCATCAATGAGAATGCTGATCCAACCGTACGGGAAGATTTTAAGAGTTTTGAAGAAAAGCTCGTTCCTCGTAACTTTCCTTTCAGACATTGCTATGAAGGCGACGATGACATGCCGGCTCATATCAAGTCTTCGTTATTCGGGTGCCAGTTGACTGTTCCCGTTACCAATGGACGTTTGGCATTGGGAACATGGCAGGGAATCTATCTTTGTGAGCATCGCGATTCTCCTCACCGAAGAAAACTGCTAATAACGGTTTATTGATTAATTTTTAATCGCGAAGGAACAGGCACACTACAAGCATCAATATAATTTTTTGCATCCACAAACCACTCACCTTTACGATTTTTACGAGATTGAATCAAATCTCTAAAAGATTGTGATGCTGTATCCATAATTTGTAACTGAAGTTGTTCAGATTCTTCTAAATCACTTCCTACCTGAATGCTGATAATTTTATTTTCGTTGGTGACATCAACAGAACCATTTAAACCGGAGCTGCGTTTGAGAGCCTGCAAATGCTCCATTCCGGCAACCACACGACCGAACACAGTCGTATTTTTATCCAGATATCGTAGGGCATTTCCTATAACTGCATAGAGTTCTGTGCCGCCACTATTCACATCGTTCGCCCGACCCATGGCAAATGCTCTATAACAATGCAACAACCAATTGTCTTTTTTATCAGCAGAGCGACCGACTGCAAAACCGTTATAAAAACCGGTTTCATCAGCATAGCCATCAAACTCTTCAATTGCTGTGATATTGAATGGTTTTTCAGTTTTTATACTAAATTCAGCGTCGATACTTAGATTTCCATTTTTAGGTTTTGTCAGTTTTTCAGGGTTCATCGGGCCGCCTTGTGCAACAAAACCATCAATCACCCGATAAAAACTGGTATTGTCGAATATACCCTCTCTTGCTAATGCCTTGGTATTTTGAACATGATTTGGAGCATAGTCTTTTGCCAATTCGACAACCACCATTCCGCTTTCGAGTTTGATATAAAGACTGTTTTCCTGATCTAAATCTCGCCAATCACTCTGTGGTGCTTTTTCCACAATTTCATAAGGGGTTTTGTGATCACTTAGGTTTGATGAGTTCTTAACTGAATTTTTCTGAGCGCATGAGGATAAAACCAATAAGCTCAAAATGATGATAGTTTTGTTTTGCATCTATTTCTCTCAATAATTAACGTCATTGAATTTTGAAAATTCACCACTTCTTACGTCTGAGGAATGGTTTGTGTTCATCTGGTTCATGAGTTTGGTTGTATGCTTTGATACGACTGTTTTTCCCCAAAAGAATACGAATTTGATAAAACGATTCACGGAATAACGCCCAGCCCTTACGACCTTTCCAACTTTTATTGTACAATTTTTTGACAGCTGAAACCGTGTCAGGCGATTGTTCAATTAATTCTTCAGCTAACTGCATCGCCGCCTCTTTGGGAGTTTCAGACAAATGCGTAACTAATCCAAAATCTTTTGCCTGTTTTCCATCAATGATTTTTGCAGTCCATGTGAGTTCTTTAGCAACATCCAAACGACAATGGGTTCGCAGGGCAAGCAAACCGCCCATATCAGGAATCAAGCCCCAACGACCCTCCATAATCGACAAAGAAGCATTAGGTGTGGCAATGCGAATATCCGCACCCAGAGCAATATGCAAGCCACCACCCCAACAACGACCATGAATCACAGTAATGACGGGAACACCAATTTTTTGCCATCCGGTCGAAACAAATTGAGCCAGATTGGATGAAAAGGGATTCCATTTTTTTAATAATTTCAGCGGCGCTGATTTGGATTTCATAATTGATTTTACATCCAAACCGGAACAAAAATCCTCACCCTCACCGGAAACAATCACCGCTCTAATGTCACGATTTTTTCTGAGTTTTTTAATTGTGTCAGCAATCGCTTTAAACATCTCCATATCCAAAGCATTGCGTTTATGCGGACGAGCCAAACTGACAAAAGCAATCTGGTTTTCAATTTTTAACTCAACTCGTGAAGACTCGCTCATGATTTTTCAATACTATTTAAACCAACATACTTTAGCGGATGTTGAGGGATGTGTCTATTGAAACAAGATTGATATTCAACTTGTTCATAAGAAACTTTACAGCAATAATAAAAACACATATAATGACACATATAATTTATAAAAAAGTCAATATGGGACAAGTTACAATATATCTCGAAGATGAAATAGAAAAAAAAATGGTTGAGGCGGCTCAATCAGCCAATCTTTCCAAAAGCAAATGGATTGCGAAACTAATACAGGAAAAGGTCAATTCCGAATGGCCTTTATCAGTTCAGGAAGCCGCCGGTAGCTGGGATGTCTTCCCAAGTGCTGAAGAATTGCGTAACAATCAGGGCAAAGATACAAAACGGGAAGAGCTATAATGTATCTTCTGGATACAAACATTCTAATTTATTTTTTCAAAGGAGCCGGAAAAGTCGCCTCTAAACTTCTCTCTGTTTCACCCAAAGAAATTTCAATATCTTCAATCACACTGTTTGAAATTGAGTTAGGTATTGCTAAATCCAACTCTCCTGAAAAGCGAATGAAACAATTACAAGACCTTTGTTCAGTCATTGAGGTCATTCCATTTGCCGAAAAAGAGTCCAAAGTGTCTGCAACACTCAGAGCAACTTTGGAAAACAAAGGCACACCTGTTGGACCCTATGATAATCTCATTGCCGGAACAGCTTTAGCAAATAATAAAACCCTGATTACTAATAATGTAAAAGAGTTTTCGAGAATTGAAGATTTAAAACTGGAAAATTGGTATTAGGTTTAATAAGGAACATAAAGATTAATGGAAAAGTCACAAAGTTACACAGAGATTTGTATTGGGGTAATAAAACTCGTAAATTGTTGAACAATCGCCACTAATGGAAAAATATCTAAAAAAGATAAAACACATCATTCCAGCTTACATTGCTGTGACTTTTATAACAACATCGGTTGTTTTATTATTTAGATGGTTTTTCACAATACGAAATGATTTCTTACATATCAACGAGGAAGTTTTTTTCTTTTATATTCCTCTAATTTTGCCGCTTATTGTGAGTTTTATATGGTTAAGTCGTAAGTTTAGAATACTACGTTTTGTAAATTACCATAAATCTGTCATGATTTATGAAATGATTGTGTATGCAGCATTTTTTGGAACTTTAATGTCATCAAACTATTATCTCAATTTCGTAACTAGTGAAATAACAGAAGTAACCTCTATAAATAATTTGCATAAAAACAACTCAAGATATCTAGCAATTTCAGATATTGACCTGGAATTCGATATGCCAAGTATCCATATAAAAATCAGCACATCTGGTGGAGGATTTAGATTCAATCGGAGGAGAGATCTAACCTTCACTGCATATATTGTAATACCCTTTAAAGTTGAAAACTTTAAAGACATAGCTTATTGGGATGAGTCGGAAAACTATTATAAATTTTGGTATGGGATCAAATTCTATAAAACTATTGAAAAAAGTCTTCCTGAAAGAGAGAAAGAAAAATTATATGAAGAATTTCTAAAGCAAGTTGAATCTAATTATTCTGACTATGATTTAGATAAGCCTGAGTACTTTGAAGTATTGTCATCATCTGAAGACTTAGATGGGTATACCAAAGCAATAAGCGAATCGTACTTAGAATCTTACAAAAACCCTGTTGTGATTGTTCCTTTGGATCAAAATCCTAAAAATAATGAAAGTTTCTATTTGCTTTGGATTTTTATATCATTTGGGGGAGGATTATTATTGTTATCTTTTGCTCTTATTTTTCCAAAAGTTAACAATAACCCCTTACCCCACTATCCAAATATATTTGAGATCATTGGTGCTATTAGAAAGAAAAAATAAAACAATCAAAATGTTTCGCGACTTTCCATTCATAATCCATTAAGTTAAAATTAAATATTGAAGTTTTTAACAAATGAAGACCATGAAAAAAATCTACGAAGCGAGTAATTCTATTGAAGCCAAACTTTTGCTTGATTTGTTTGAACAAGCCGGATTGAATGTTCGTGTTGATGGTGAATATTTGCAAGGGGCAATGGGTGGTTTGCCTGCGAGTGGTTTATTGACGATTAGAGTAGCTGAAGAAGACTTTGCGGATGCTGAAGAGATTTTACGTCAATGGGATTCGGGTGAGTTTGTCACTTCTGAGGATGAAGAATGAAAACGATTCAATTTAACAATAAAGCAATCACACCTTCCAAAGTCGTTTGTATCGGCAGAAATTATGTTGAGCATATCAAAGAACTGGATAACGAAACACCAAGCGAACCTGTGGTTTTCTGCAAACCGAATTCGGCAATCTCTGATGAAATAAATTTAGATGAAAATGATGAAATCCATTATGAGGGAGAGATTTGTTTTGTTGTCATGAATAATCAACTGGCAGGTGTTGGTTTTGGGCTGGATTTAACCAAAAGGGAGGTTCAGTCTAAACTTAAATCTAAAGGTTTGCCATGGGAACGGGCTAAGGCTTTTGATGGTTCTGCGGTTTTGTCAGATTTTGTCGAGTTTGATGGAAACACACAGAATATCCACATGCAATTATTGATTGATGGTGAACTCAAGCAATATGGCGGTTATGATTTGATGCTTTATAAACCCCAGCAAATTCTTGAAGAAATCAGCCGCTTTATGACTTTGGAAGATGGCGATGTTATTATGACTGGAACACCCAAAGGAGTTGGAAAAATTCAAAGAAACACTCAATTCACAGGAAGAATTTTTCAAGGAGAAACTCTTCTCGTTGAAAACAATTGTCCAGTTAAATAGACAATTGATAGTCTCAGAAGTGTTGTATGCATTATAATCTGCCGATGCGATTGATTTTCATCATAACTTTACTTTTATTCTCTGCAAATGGTCTGTCCCAGGACAAAAAATTTGATGAACGTTGGTATTTCAATGTCAATGCAGGTGCAGTTGTTCCTGACGATTCCTTGCAATTGAATGATGCCAAAATATTTGATTTTCGAGTCGGTAAAGCAATGAGTGAAGTGTGGAGTTATGAAATTGTCGGCTTTGCTGATGAATACGATTTCGATATCGACTATGGCTTAAAACACACGGGTGTCGGCATCAATTTTCTCGACATCAACCAAGACCCGCTGTGGAAGCCTTATTTTTTAATGGGCGTTGGGTTGATTCGCCATGAAACGCAAGACGAATCCGGAACCAATCTTTATTTCAATGTAGGCATTGGCGGTAGTTGGTATTTCTTTGGTGACAATGTCAGGCTGCGTGCCGAAGCGGTTTCCAGATTGGATTTGAATGATACCAAATTGCCGGGACAAGATGGGTTCGGTGATGGTGTTTTTACCGTTGGATTAACTATTCCTTTAGGGAACTAATCAATAGCTGTGTTATTTAATAGCATACATTTCTTTATCTTTCTGCCGATTGTTCTGCTCGGAGCAGCAATACTCAGAAAGTATTCAAAAAAAGCAGAAGTTTTATTTTTAATCATTGCCAGTGCTTATTTCTACGGGCAATGGAGCTGGAATTACATTATCCTTATCTATATCACTATCGTTACGGATTATATTTTAGGTCTTAAATGCTATAGTTCCGACAAACCACAAAAATTTCTCTTGCTTAGCCTCATTGTCAACCTTGGTATTTTGGGTTTCTTCAAATATGCCAATTTTCTGATAAATACAGGTAACAACATTAGTACAGGGCTTGGATTTGATTACCAAATGCAATTCTTCGAGTTTTTACTTCCGGTTGGAATTTCTTTTTATACTTTTCAGAGCCTCAGTTACACCATTGATATTTATCGAAAGGAATTGCAACCAAGAAAAAGTATTTTTGATTATGCTTTGTTTATTTCCTTTTTCCCACAGCTGGTTGCCGGACCGATTGTTCGTGCTTCAGAGTTCTTTGAGCAATTAGACAAGAAAAGACACTTCAGTTTTGATATGGCTCAATCCGGGGTTATGTTGATTTTACTTGGTTTGGTTAAAAAGATTGTTTTTGCGGATAATCTAGCAACGATTGTTGATCCTGTTTTTGATAATCCGGAAAGCGCGAATGGTTTAATGACGTTAATAGCGGTTTATGCGTTTGCATTCCAAATCTATTTTGATTTCTCCGGTTATACAGACATTGCCATTGGAGTCGCTAAGTTGCTTGGATTTAGTTTTCCAAGAAACTTTAATCATCCTTACATTGCATTGTCGATCCAGGATTTTTGGCGACGTTGGCACATGACTTTGTCTCGCTGGCTGAGAGATTATCTCTACATTAGTCTTGGCGGCAACCGAAAAGGCTCTTACAAAACCATGAGAAATTTATTTCTGACAATGTTTTTAGGTGGGTTATGGCATGGTGCTTCATGGAATTTTGCACTCTGGGGTGTCTTGCATGGAGTCTATCTTGCAATTGAACGAATTATAGACAAATATAAATTGTTCAAATGGAATTTACAGAACAAATTCATTCGACTTTTTAAATGGCTTGTCGTTTTCCATCTGGTTTGCTTTGCCTGGATATTCTTCCGTGCTGTAGAATTTTCAGACAGCCGTCAAATTATTGAAAATATCATCACGATGAAAGGACAATTTGCCATTCCTGATGTGTTTTGGATTTCATCTGCTCTTGTTGTTTTGTTTCCGCTTTGGCACTGGATTTCAGCAAAAATTGATTTGACAGGTCGAAGTGGAACCATGCAAACAAAAGAGTATGTGTTTTGGCAAACGGCTTTGACACTCACCCTGATTTTTTTCTATCCACAACAAACAGGCTCATTCATGTACTTCCAGTTTTAATATGATTCAGTTTTTTTTACATAGAAAGTTTTGGCTACCGATTGTTTTGATTATTGGAATTGCTGTTGTACTTGAGTTATTGTTAAGGCTTGGTATTTACGATGATTTTATCAAGCCCAGATCATATTTAGGAAATGCTGTCTACAGAGAGAAAGCATTACAAGATTTTGGTTTGGAGAATGTCCATTGGATAACCATCGGTGATTCTCGATTGGACTGGGGAATTGAACACGAAAAGATTCTTAAGCTTCAAAAAGACAAGGGAATTAATCACTTGAGGATGTCTTTTGAGAGTTCGAATTTTTTAGCGTTACAATCAACTGTAGAATGGTCTATGGCAAATATGCCGAACTTGGAAGGTATTTTTCTTGGTGTTGGAGAAAATAATTTTGGTCACTATGATGATGTTTCCAAACAATATAACGTGGCGTGGCCTTTCAGAAATTTCATCAACTATGATGATTTTAAATATTTTCATCCGAACTTTTGGAAATTTAGCTATCTTTCCAGATTTGCTCTTTATGTCTATTTTTTTGATATCAAAGAACTTTTTCAAAAAAGTATGGTTCGGTTCAAGCAAATTAGTCACTATCAATCAAAAGAGCATTCAGATATTTTCTCTTTCAAAAGAGATTTACCAAATGATGTTTGTGAATTTGAACTCGATAGTATTCAACAGTGTGTCAAAACAGCAAACCGACATATTGACCAAGTCAATAATAAGGGAGCATTTAATTTTATACAATTAGTCTGCGGTAATGATTATAGTCAACGCCGAGCACAAAATAACACTCCATTCCATAAAAAAACAGCTGATGAACAATTGCAAATATCGAATAACTGGAAAAAACTTTTTGACAAAATTTTTAGTAATGGAAAAAAACTGAAAGTTGTTTTATTACCGGAACATCAAATGTTCAACTATGCTGTAAAACCAACAAACTCTGTCGAAACCATGAACATGGTGTTAGATAGTTATAGGAGTAAATCAGATTTTGAATTGATCGATTTTAGAAATCTATTTGCAGAAGATTCGTCTCACAAAGAGTGCGAGTATTTTTCAGATCCTCTTCACCTCAATAATTTAGGCATGAGTACACTTACTCAAGCAATTCTTGAAAAACTGAGTGAAAAGTAAAAATGAAAAGGCCTGGATAAGACCTTTTCAACAAAAAAAATTATAATCTTTCAATAACAGCATCGGTAAATTCAGCTGTTTTCGCTGAACCACCCAAATCACCCGTTAAACGATCTTTATCTGCTAAAACGCTGCGGATTGCATTGCGAATTTTAATCGCTTTATCATGCATTCCCAGATGTTCAAGCATTAAAGCTGCTGCGAGAATTACTGCTGTTGGGTTGGCAATTTTCTTGCCGGCAATATCAGGAGCGGAACCATGAACAGCTTCAAAAATAGCTGAATCTTTACCAATATTGGCTCCCGGTGCCATACCCAAGCCACCAACAAGCCCGGCACAAAGATCTGAAATAATATCACCGAAAAGATTGGTGGTAACAATAATATCGAATTGTTGCGGATTCATAACCAACTGCATACAAGTGTTATCAACAATTAATGAATTGAACTCGATTTGAGGATATTCCTTGGCTATTTCTTCTGCCACTTCCAGAAATAATCCTGAAACTGTTTTCATGATATTAGCTTTATGCACCGCTGTCACTTTTTTGCGTTCAGCCTTAACAGCAATATCAAATGCATAGCGAACGATATTTTCGCACGCTTCACGAGTGACTACAATTTCGCCTTTTGCCACCGTTCTATCTTCATTGATAGTCTGTCCTTCCTGACGATAAGCTCCTTCAGTATTTTCACGAACGGTGATAATGTCAATATCTTCAAACTTTGACTTTGTTCCCGGAAAAGTAATCACCGGGCGTAAGTTGGCATATAGGTGAAAATGACGACGCAAAGCGACATTAATCGAGCTAAAACCTTTACCAACCGGTGTGGTTAAAGGCCCTTTCAAACAAACTTTGTTTTTTGCGATGGTGTCTAATGTATCTTTTGGAAGAAGTTCCCCATGCTTTTCCAAAGCCATTAGTCCGGCATCAACATACTCGTATTCCAGTCCTGCTTCAACAGCATCCAATACGCGTAATGTGGCATCCATGATTTCCGGTCCGATGCCATCCCCTTTAATTACTGTAATTTTGTTATTCATTGTTGATTCGTCTGTTGTAAAATCGGGGCGTATTATACAAGCATTGGCTACAGACCTCTAAGAATGAAGAAAAAAATCGTCGCAATAACCTCATCACGTGCCGATTACAGCCATCTATACTGGCCGTTAAAACTTTTGGAACAAGACAAATCCATCGAATTAAGCATTTTGTGTTTTGGTCCTCACTTGTCTCCTGAGTATGGCGAAACATGGAAAGAAATCATTAAAGACGGTTTTACAAATGTCAAAACGATTGAATGCTTGCTGAGTTCTGATACCGATGTCGGTATGGCAAAGTCTTTGGGGTTGGCAACATTAAGCATTGCGGATTATTTGTCTGAACTTCGTCCGGACTTAATGTTGATAATTGCTGATCGCTATGAAATGCTCGCTCCTGCGAATGTCGCTTTGACATTACGAATTCCAATTGCACATATTGAAGGAGGAGATGTTTCTGAAGGAGCTATTGATGATGCGGTGCGAAATGCTTTGACGAAAATGAGCCATATTCATTTTACTCCAACAACAATGGCACAAAAGCGGGTATTGGCTATGGGAGAAGAGTCTTGGAGAGTTCATGTGAGCGGAGCTCCTTCATTGGATCATTTACGACGCAGTGAAATCCCGACTCGCTCAGAGATTTTAGGTCAGTTTAATCTCAAAGATGATGAAAGTATCATTGTTGTTGCCTATCATCCGGTCACAATGCACAGAAATTCTAATCTTGAGCAACATGCTGTTTTTGATGCATTAGAACGACGAAAAGAGCAAATCGTGTTTTGTTTTCCCAATGCCGATACCGGCTCGCACAAAATCATGCAACAAGCAAAAGAGTTTTGTGAAAACCATAAAAATGCTCAAATGCACACCAACTTACCGGCTCAAACCTATTGGGGATTATTAAAGTCGGCCGATTTAATGCTGGGAAATTCATCCAGTGGCATCATGGAAACCGCTTCATTACAATTGCCCACAGTCAACATCGGCATTCGCCAAAAAGGGAGAGATCGAGCAGAAAATATTATTGATGTTGGTGCGGATTGTTTAGTAATCTCTCAGGCTATTGATAAAGGTTTGAGTTCAGAATTCAAAAAAACCATTAAAAATATTTCAAATCCTTATGGTGATGGTTTTGCGGCAGAGAAAATTGTGAAAGTTTTGTCGGAACTGACAATCAATAATGATTTGTTGTTCAAGAAGAACATCTTATGAGGAAATATCCGCTGGCAAAACCTGAAGTCACTCAGGAAGATATTGATGCTGTCACTTCAGTATTAAAGTCTTCGGAACTATCCCGTGGACCTATTGTTAAAGAGTTTGAACAAGCCATCTGTCGGGCTGTTAAATCTGAATATGCCTGTGCTGTGAGTTCAGGAACAGCCGGGCTGATTATGGCACTTCAGGCTTTGGGAGTTCAAGCCAGAGACGAAGTGATCACCGTTTCTTTCACCGTTCCGGCAACAGTAAATTCAATCATTGCTGTTGGCGCAACTCCGATGATGATTGATATTGAGCCTCAAACTTTGGGGATGTGCCCGGTCGCCCTTAAAAAATCCATCACTCACAAAACTAAAGCGATTATTGTGGTTCATGCGTTTGGCAAAGCGACAAAAATTGCAGAGATTATAAACATTGCCAAACAACATGACATCCCCGTGATTGAAGATACCTGCGAAGCGATTGGCAATCGATACAAAGACAAACACTTAGGAACATTCGCTGATATCGGTGTGTTTGCCTTTTATCCCAACAAACAAATCACCAGCGGTGAAGGAGGAATGCTGGTCACCAACAATAAGCAATATGATGAAAAATTCAAACTGCTGCGAAATCACGGCCGCACAATGAACGGCGATTTGTATGATCAAATCAGCTTTGGTTGGAATTTCCGTATGAGCGACATCAATGCCGCTTTGTGTTTGTCTCAACTCAAACGACTTTCGCAAATCATTAAAAAACGCCAACAAATTTCCAATTGGTATTATGAAAACCTTGAAGATGTTGATGAAGTCATTTGTCCGCAGTTTTCAAAAAGTGAACCTCAATCTGCATGGTTTGTTTATGTGATTCGCTTGCTCACAACGGACAGGGAAGCAGTTATCACAGATATGCAAAACCAAGGAATTCAATGCGGTCGATATTTTGCTCCTGTTCATCTGCAGCCTTTTTATCGGGATAAATTCCCGGATTTAAAACCTCAAGTCACCGAAGAGATTGCCAGTCAATGTCTGGCTTTACCGTTTTATAACGAATTAACGAGAGAAGGTGTGGAGTTTATTTGTGATAAGTTAAAAGAATTTATCCGCAGATAAAAAAAGCCTCGTCATTCCCGCGAAGGCTGGAATCTATTTGTTTTTATTTCGCACAGCGACACAGAGGCACAGCGAATTAGAATTACCCTTCTGAGCGAATGAACTATAAAACACCGTCATTTATTCGCCTCGTCCTGAGGCTCACCATCTTCCATGATGGTTTACATGAAAATTCTTTCCCGAAGAATTTTTCGACCGAGTGAAACGAACGGAGAAATCTTTTTTTCTAGCAGCTTCTGTGAATAGAGATCTCTCCATGCGCTTCGCTTAGTCGAGATGACGGGAAATAAAACCATTATTTTCTTTGTTACTTTTGTTCGTGCAAAAGTAACGCAAAAGCACGCCCCGAACTCTCAACCTGCGGTTTCCCTCAATATTTTCTCAAATTTGGCGTTCGCAACAACTCACATTGCAAGCAATGTTCAAACACTTGCGAACTTGATTCCAAATCTTCAAAAATATTTCGGTGAGAGTAAAGGGGTTTTAAAATGTCATTTTGAGCGAGAGGAACGCCCCGAGTTATCTTGCTGAAAAATAGTCATTTCCACAATTTTGTCATTCCCTCGAAGGAGGGAATCTAGAGAATTACGAAAATCACATTTGGCTAATCAACTTTTTGGCTTTATCCAAAGTATAGGCTCCTTCGACTTCTTTGTTTTCAAAAACCATAAAATAGGAATAATTGCTTCCGGCGAGCTTTTCCCACTCATTGCCTAATCGGCATTTTGCGGCACTATCACTATTATCTCTATCGTCGCCTTTCGATTCAACAAGGATGATTTTTCCTGATTTTGTGTGCAAGATAAAATCAGGGTAATGATTGATAAAACCATTGATACAAAACCCTTTTCCTCTTTCCAGATTTCTGTGCCAAAACTCAATATTTGATGTCGTACCCAATTCCATGATAACTCTTTCTTCAAATGTATTCATTTTTCCTTCTCTTTCATACAAAGAGTTACCAATTGAAGACCCAACAGCACCCGGGACGATTTCACTGGACAAGTTCCAGTCTTCTTTGACCTGGATTCGTTTTGATTTGATTAAATCCATAAAACGGTTTTCCGCATAAGAGTCTGCCAATTGCCTGATTTTGACTTTAATTTTATCTTTATAACTCCATTTATGAGCCAGAACATCTCTTAATTGCTCGGAGTTAAAACCATCCAATATTCGTTCAATATATGTCTTAATTTCCTGATCTGGAATTGGAGACATGCTACCAATAACTTGAATGATTTTATTGGTAATTTCTCTAATTTGACTCGTTTGAGGTTGAGCTAATATGTAATCAGTAAAAGGTTCTTTAATTTGATAATCTTCAATCTTGGTAAAAGAGGGACTGTATTCATTTTTCTTTGATTCTTCGATATCCACTTTATACAAATCTGATGAAATCTTATTAAAGTCAATCTTGATGTCTTCATTCGATAATTTGAAGTCTTTGAGCAATGATTCCCGATTGAGTAATTCTTCATCTGTTCCAAAAATATCACTGATTGTAACTTTAATATAAAATTTGGGGAGCTTAATGTTTTTCACTAACTCTTTGTATGAGTCTCTGACTTTATATCGTTTCACTTTATCACCCATTTCCTGAAACATATTGTCGTCAACAGGTTGTTGTTCCTGTTGTTTTATTTGTTCTTCCAATTGACGATTTTGCTCTTCAGCTATCGCCTCAATTTCTTCTATAACAGTTGTTGGCTTTATATCTTCATCAACTGCATTTGGATTAAATGTGACTCTTTCAGGGTCAATGGTTTCTTCTTCATTTTTCTTATTTTGTTGTTCAGGAAACAAAAAAGTTTCAATTGGATCAGCATCAACTGGATTCTTTTCTTCCTCTGTCATAACATCAACTTGACGATAATCTCTGTCGCTGAAACCGGACTCTTGCAGACCTTTTACAATGCTTTGCAGGGTTTCATTAAATTTGGCTGAAGCTGTCAGAACATAGGAGAGATTTAACTGAAACGATTTGTGCCTTTGCACATAAGGCTGTCGAAGTACACGACCGAGAATTTGTTCAACATCAACCGCACTGGATTTGTCTGCCAGAGATGCCAGAATGTATGCAAAAGGACAATCCCAGCCTTCTTTCAATGCGTTTATGGTTATGATGTATCGGACTTCACATTCCTTGCTCATTAAATCTACACCTTTGAGTTCGTCAATATTGGCAGTTTTGATTTTAATTTGGTTTTCGGGAATACCCAGTTTTAGCAGTTGCTCTTTCAGCTTTTCAAAGGTGGTGTTATCTTTAGCTGTTTTGGGCTGTGCCTGAAACAGAACAATCGGTCGGATATACTTACCTCCTTCAGACTCCTGCTTTTTAGCAAGAATTTCGAGTTTTCGTTGCAAATGCAAAGCGTTATTAATCACCTCTGTTTTATCGTGATTGTTATAAACGATAACCGGTAATTTCACCATATGTTCTTTTTTCAACTCAATGGCTGGAACAAGGCTAACAATATTACTGTTATTTTTCGGAGTGGCTGTTAAATCGAGAATAAAAGACGGGTTGAGATTCTTGAGCATGTCTACACTCAAATCACTTTCGGCATTATGGCTTTCATCCACTATTAAAACTGGATTAAGGTAGCGTAAAACATTCGTTAAAGCACTTTCAGGAACCTCTGGGTGAAGATGATCTTTAGACACATAACTTTCAACAAATGATTGTAAGGCACCATTTTCTTCGTTTACCTTTCTGTCGTCTTTGTTTCTTGCTCGTAAACTGGCAAAACTCATCACAAAAATGCTCAATTGATCTTTCACAACCGTTGGATTGAAGTTTGAGCCTTGTAACAAGTCTTCTTTTTGGTAGATTTCTACTCGGTGATTAAAAAGTGTATTGAGTTTTTGTCTGTATGGATGCTCCGGGTTGGAAAGAGCATCAACGGTTTGTTGCAATAAATTGCTCCAGGGAACCAGCCATATCACCGCTTTGGGTTTGCTTGAATCGTAAGCCTGAAAAATAGAATGCAAAGCATTGACGGCAATAAATGTCTTGCCACCGGCCGTTGGAACTTTGATACAAACATGAGCCGCATTGGGAATATTGTTTTTATAAGGCTGCATTCCGGAGCCATCCAAAGGATTATACGGCCCGATTTTGTCTTCCCAATATTGATTAAAGGCTTTGCCTAAATCTTTTTGTTCCTGAACATAATCAAGATATTCTTCAATATTTTCTATGACTTTACGCTGATAGAGTTTGAGTTCCATGCTATTTCTTCATCTTTTTAATATGTTTATCAAAGTCGGATAAAATCTTTTGGGTTTTATTAAATTCCTGATACTGCTTTTCAGCTTTTTCAAGTGCCTGCTGTCTGGAAACGCTTCCCTTTCCATCAAGGACTTTGAAGTCGTTGAAGGACAAAAACTTATTTATGCTTTCCGCCAAAGTTTCCATGGTAAAAGTGTTTTTCATTTCAATTTGGTTTTCAATATAATCAAAATACGCTGAAACGGTTCTTTCCAATCGTTTGATTTGGTCTTCTTTCAGGTAATTTTTTGCCACTTCTGTATCAGATTTCAAGATACGACCATCGGGTGAATTTTTCCATGTTTCAAGCCCCATGTTTTTCTTGCCGGCATCTGCCTGCCCATGAATAATTTCAGCTGAGGTTTTACCGACGATGGCGAAGTGAAATTTGTTTTGTACATTGGCAAAGAAGTTTCGGGTGATTTCAGAATTTCTATCATAATCAATACTGCACTCCGAAAAAATATCAGTTACTTGTTGATATACCCGGCGTTCGCTGGCACGAATGGAACGAACCCGCTCCAGTAATTCTCTGAAATAATCTTTACCAAAAACCTTGTTCCCTTGCTTCAGGCGTTCGTCATCCATAACAAAACCTTTAATAATGTATTCTTTGAGTGTTTGAGTTGCCCAAATTCTGAATTGAGTGGCTTTGGCAGAATTGACCCGATAGCCAACTGAAATAATTGCATCCAGGTTGTAAAACTTATGGGTTCTGTTTACTTCTCTGTTACCTTCAAGTTGAACTTGTAAAAATTCCTTACAAGTTGCCAACTTTTGCAATTCCCCGGTTTCAAAAATATTTTTCAGGTGGGTTGTGATATTCTGAGGCGTCGTATCAAAAAGCATTCCCATTGCTTTCTGAGTTAACCAAACCGTTTCATCTTGCAAATAAACTTGTAAACGAACCTCTCCATTGGTCGTATCATAGAGTAAAAAATTGTCTTGTTGATTATCCATAATTTAAAACCGCGTGATATCTCTGGGTATTTTTTTGAAGATGATATTGTGCTTGTTCATAAAGTCTTTGGGTAACAAACAATTATCCGCATAAATGATGTACTGTTCCGCTTTGGTTTGTATCAAGCCCAATGAATCATAGTCCAAAGTGGTTAATTGGTCTTTTTCATAGATGAAGTAGTAGGCAGTTTGGTCTTTTGTGCCTAAAAAGTATTGAGATTTCTCGACTTCGCTCGAAATGACATCTGTGAGGGGAGTCCGGGTTTCGGAGAACCAGATGTATTCGCGGATTTTAGACAGACCGACTTCTTCATTCAGGTTTTGGTTTTCATCAAAAAGAGGTAAGCCAAGTTGGTAGAAATCAAAGGCTCCGCCGGTGCCTTCGACTGCTTTTTTGTCTTCACCATAACCTTTGGCAACCCGTTTGACTCTTTCAGCAGTAATATCATTGGCGTAATCTTCCATTTCTATGAGAATGAACTTGCGATTGCCACCGTCTTGTTTGTTTAGGTTTAAAACGGCATGAGCAGTTGTTCCTGATCCGGCAAAAGAATCAAGTACATAAAAGTCTTTTGTATTAAAAATGTATCTCTTGTAATAACTATTGGTTTTGGGGTATCAAATACATTTTTTGTTCCAAATATTTTTTGTATCGAATTTGGCCTTGTTGTACCTCAATTCATCCAACCAAATGCTTTAGTAGGTCGGCCTTTTTGTTCTTTAAATAATATTTTTCTAGTGATCTTCCATTTTCCATCTTCATTGAAGATTATTTCCCCATCTTTATTTTTCTGGACAGTTTCAGTCCAACGCCACCTTTTTTGGTGGTAAATAGTTTTTCCGTCAGGAGTATTTAAATCATAAATAGGTTTGTCTTATAAGCTTCTAACATCACCTCCTCAAAGTCCATTTGGATCATTTTCGGTTTTTGTAAGCTTGTATTATCTTTTTTGTCTATCAAAAGATTCCAATTAAAATTTGACTTTGACTAAATAACAGTGTGGTTATGATGAATAGAGATTACTCATCGGTTGATATCTTGCCTTGTATAATGTTGCCATATCATATTTCCCTAAAAATTTCGAACTCCAAAAATTTCATCACATAGTAATTTCAAATTGGCTTGCTCATTATCATCAATGGAAATAAAAATAGCCCCATCATCAGCTAACAGTTTGTGTAAAAGTTTTAACCGCGGATACATCATACACAGCCATTTATCGTGGCGGCTGAGGTCATCACCTTCTTTGCCAACCACTTCACCCAGCCATTTCTTGATTTTCGGGTGATTGACATTGTCGTTATACACCCAGCTTTCGTTGCCTGTGTTATACGGCGGATCGATATAAATGCATTTGATTTTACCTTCGTATTCGGGCAACAGGCTTTTGAGGGCTTCGAGATTGTCTCCGTGGATGATTTTGTTGCCGCTATTGGTGGGTTCGCTTTGTTCGCCATTGTCCGCGGTAAAACCGTATTGATGTTGCAAAACTCGGTAGGGAACATCCTGATGATGGCTGATGACTTTTTCTTTTCCTATCCAGTTGAGAGTTGGCATGTGTTTCCTTGTTTAGTGATTGGTTGTTTGTTTATGAATTTTAGCAATAAAACTCCCTTGAGTCACTTGTCAAATTTATTTTTATATAAACCGTTATGACTCATACATAAAGCCCTCTGCGTCTCTGCGAGAGAACATTACCTCGTCAAATTCACCGACTTGTTTTTCTTAACCACAATATTATCTTCAATGCGAATACCGCCATAAGGTTTAAAGTCTTCCACTCGTGACCAATTAATGTATTTTCCAAGACCTTTGGCTTTGGCTTCATCCAATAGCATGTCGATGAAATAAATGCCTGGTTCGATGGTAAGGACGTTGTTTTCCTGCAAGGTTCGGGTTAAACGCAGGAAAGGATGAAGTTCCGGTGGAGAAAGTGTGTTGCCATCTTCATCGATTTGACGACCGCCAATGTCATGCACTTGCAAACCCAGATAATGCCCAAGACCATGTGGAAAGAAAACATTACTGAGTCCGCTCTCCAAAGCAGTTTGCGCATCACAACTGATAACATCAAAGTCTCTGAGAATGTCTGCCAATTTCATATGGGCTTGTATATGCAGATCGATATAACTGGTTCCCACAGTTGCTTGTTTGCCGAGTTTTTTCTGCATTTTATCGACTGCTTTAATCATTTTTTTGAATTCGCCATCTCCATAAGCGTAAGTACGAGTAATGTCCGAGGCATAACCATTGACACTACATCCGGCATCAATCAAAAATGATTTCAATTGCTTTTTTGGGAGGCGATGTCTTTGCATGTGTTGATAATGCAAAACCGCTCCGTTTTGATTTTGCGCAATGATGTTTCCGTAAGGAAGCTGATACTCGTTGTGATTGGTGGCTTTCATGTAGGCAACATGAGATTCAAATTCGGATTTGCCTTTTTTGAAACATTTATAAGCCGCTTTGTGACCTTTTAATGCTAGTTTATTGGCTTTGCGAATGTTTTCAATTTCATAATCCGTTTTGCAAGCACGGTGAAAGTGCACATAATCCATATAAACTTTTGGGTTGTGCTGTAAGGAGTCATGCTCACAGGAATTTTCTTGACCAATCCACGCATGATTTTTTAATTTTCCGTAATCAGGTACTTCTTCCTTACAAGCGACCGGAACAATATTGAAAAAATCTATCCAATCACCTTGTGGCATTGCCGGCAACGAATGCCAGTAGTCTTTTGGTTGGTACAAATACAGTGTCGGCTTTTTACCCGCTTGATAATGAATCGTACAATATGGTGTTTCGGTAATCGGAACCATCCATTTGAAATGCGGATTACAGGCAAAAGGATAAGGCATGTCATCGAGAAAATAATTGTGTGCATGTCCTGAGTAAATCAAAACTCCGTCCAGATTGGCTTTCTCGAGTGCTTTGTTGATTATTTCGGAAACATATTTATAATGATTGCTGTACATCTCTTTTATCCTGTAAAAATAAGGAATTATACACCATGTCAGTCAATAAAAATGAATCCCCCGGAGAAAAAATTCTCGCCACTTGGCAAAAACTGAAAGATAAACCATTTGGTAAAAAATTGTTTTCCATAGGAGTTGGCAAGATGGCTCCGTACACGGGAACTATTAAGGCGGTAGTCACCGATCTGACTCCCGGGCATTGCATAAATTTTCTCAAAGAAAAAAAATCCAACAAAAACCATTTGCGCAGCATTCATGCCGTTGCTCTGATTAATCTTGGAGAGATGACCAGTGGTTTGGCAGTTTTATCAGGTATGTCATCTCAGATTCGCGGAATTCTGACGAAAATGGAGATGGAATATATCAAGAAAGCCAAAGGTGATTTAATTGCCGAGTGTCGTTGTGAAATTCCTGAAGTTGAAGATTCTTTGAATTATGAAGTGGAAACTTTTATCAAAGACTCCAGTGGTGATGTTGTTGCCAAAGGAACATTCTTTTGGTTATTGTCGCGTAAAAGCTAAGTTTGAAATTGTTTTAGATTCTCATAAAGCCTTTAACCCCGAAGGGTTAAAGGTGGTTCCGGGGAAAGAGTTGTTCAAGGGAGGGTATGAAAAACCCCGGAACCGAGGGAGGAGTATAAATGAAAAATTTAAGTTTTAACCTGTTTATTTACTAGCTTTGACTGTATTGTCGTCATTAAGTTCACTATTATTTTGTTTTTCCTGATTTTCGTCATAAGGCCAGTCTCTGAAAGGAAATGGCTTAACATCTGTCTGGAAAGACAAGTATTTAATCATGTCGTATATAAACAGACCGACTTCTTTGTTAAAACCTTTCAAATTATTATTAACTTTTCCGGTAATGATTAAAAACCCGAACTGAATCAGCACGACAAATCCGAAAACCCAGATGGTCACCCAGCCAATTAAAAAGAATAACAAGGTAAAAAAGATTCTGCTAAAAATCTCCGGCCCTTTATCGTTACATTTTCCGTTAGCACATTTGCTTGTTTTTTCAGTTTCAGCATTTACTACTTCTGCTTCAATTGCTTCGTTGTTGTTTTGTTCTGTCATTGGTGTTCCTCATAAATCGTTGACTTATGATTATGATACCGAAAATTGACTTTGATAAATAGTGCCATAGGTCATGCGTGACTTTTGACACAGTGTGACGGAAAATTATAATTAATCTTTTGATTCTCAGATTTTGAGAATGCTGGTGTATAATCTCTGCACTTGCTGTTTTATTTAGAATAAGTCTTTTTTAATGACTATTGATTTACAACTTATCGGAATCTTTATTGGCGGATTATTAAGCGGAATGCTGATTGTGTTAATCATCATGCGATTTCGTTATCAAAGCCAAACTCAGAATTTAGTTAACGAACATCACTCCGAACTCAAATTGCAATCGCAACAAATTGAATCTTTAGAAGAAGACCGAATGCTCCTCACTCAGGATTTTGAAAATCTCAAGTCCGAAAAAAAAGAAGCCGATATTGAAAATAAAAACCTATTGGCAAAATTTTCAGCAACCCGACAACAATTTCAGGATACCGTTCAAAGACTGGAAGAGCTCAAAAAACAGGTTTTGGCTTTTGAAGAAAAGCAACAATTTCAAAATCAGGAAAACTCACAACTCAAATCCAAAGTTGCTGAACTGAAAACACTCAACGAACAACAACAGCAATCGGCGGCTGAAAAACTGGAATTGCTCAGCAAAGCCAGACAAGAGCTTCAAGATCAGTTTAAATCACTGGCAAATGAAATTTTTGATGAGAAAGGAAAGAAATTCGCCGAGCAAAACAAAGAAAAACTCGATGCCATTCTCAATCCTTTCAACAGCCATTTGCAGGAATTCAAAAAAGTGGTCAGCGATGTTTATGTCAGCGAAGCCAAACAACGAGCTTCTCTCAAGCAAGAAATTCTAGGGTTGAAAGAGTTAAACGAAAGACTCAATAAAGAAGCCTTAAATCTGACAACAGCTCTTAAAGGCGATAAAAAAACTCAGGGCAACTGGGGCGAGTTAGTTCTGGAAAGAGTTTTGGAGCAATCCGGATTACGAAAAGGTCAGGAATACGAAACCCAAGGAGGCTTTCGTGATGCGGAAAACAATTTGCTGAAACCCGATGTGATTATTCATCTTCCGCAGGAAAAAGCGGTCATTGTTGATTCCAAAGTTTCCTTGATTGCTTATGAGAAGTACTCATCTTCTGAAAACCCGGAACGCAAGGAAGAATTGTTAAAACAACACATCAATGCTGTAGAATCTCACATCAAATCGCTCAGCGAAAAGGATTATTCCAATATCAAAGGCATTCAGTCGCTGGATTTTGTGTTGATGTTTATCCCGATAGAACCGGCTTTTAACATCGCTTTTCAGAATAATGACAAGCTGTTTAATCAGGCTTTTGAGAAGAAAATTATCGTTGTCACACCAACAACCTTGCTTGCCACCTTAAAAACCATCGAAAACCTATGGCGTTATGAAAACCAAAACCGCAATGCTCGGATTATTGCCGAAAAAGCGGGAAATCTGTACGACAAATTCAGAGGTTTTGTTGAGGACATCGAAAAACTCGGCAACCAAATCAACACCGTCAATGACACCTATCAAAACGCCCTCAACAAACTATCCAAAGGCAAAGGCAATCTGATCAGTCAGTCTCAGCAATTGGTTGATTTAGGAGTCAAAGTCAAAAAAGAAATTCCTAAGTCGATTCTTGATGAATCGAGTGAAACTGGAAGTGATTCATAGTTTAAGAATGTTTTTCAATTTTCTAAAACTAAGGGACTGGCTATAACAGCCACTTGTTAACTGTCGGTTTCCTATGTATAGTACTAAGAGTATATGAGGCAAAACTATGATAAACCTTATTGGAATGTTGTAGAAGATTACGAGGCACCCTAATGAAAAAGCTAATTATTATTTTGATGTTTGGTACTTTCATGGTCAGTTGCAATGAAACCAATTACTGGATCATCATTGATAATCGTAGTGAAGAAAATATTAGCAATGTGGTTGTTTGGTATGACAGCAAAGTGCTCTCTAGTGGACCTGTTTCAGTATCTGCTAATTCTAGCTCTACAAATGCAGGTAGTAAACCAAAACTACTCGATGAAATGAAAATCACTTGGGAGGACTCTAATAAAAAGCCTTATGAGCAAGTATTCAAGACTTTTGATTTTCTACCAAAAGATTACAATGGCGGTAATGTGATATTTATCTATCGTGGTAATGGCGAAATGAGTTTGAAATTTCACATGCCTAAAAATGATTTTCCTAAATTGATTGATGTATAGTCTATTGTGCTCTTAAGTTAAACAAACCAATACATTTGTTGGAACTAGTTTTAATTGATTTTATACTGAATTGTAATTGGGAAGCCTGATTATGATAAAGATCTTCGCGACCTCTGCGCCTTCTTTGTGCTCTCTGCGTTCCTTAATTGGTTTCTAATCATTAATTCCCTTATAATTCCGCAATGCTTGAAAAACTGCTGAAACAATTACCGGATTCTGTGATGCGGACGGATTATTTTCGTTTGCGTCAGCAGTTGTTTTTGTCTAAAAGATATCCGGACAGGCTTGAAAAAACTTTAGCGAAAGTCGAACAATCTTCGCAAAAATTTCAGCAGCGATTAGCTACCAAACCCAAGGTGGAACTGGCGGAAGATTTGCCGGTTTCTGCTCGTAGAGATGAAATCGTCAAAGCGATTCAGGATAATCAGATTGTGGTGATTGCCGGTGAAACCGGTTCGGGCAAAACCACACAATTGCCGAAAATGTGTTTGCTCGCCGGTTTGGGTGAAAAAGGAGCGATTGCCTGTACTCAACCACGACGAATTGCTGCTCGCTCGATAGCTGAACGGGTGTCTGAAGAGTTGAATGTTGAACTAGGCAAGCAGGTTGGTTTTCAGGTTCGTTTTGATGATAGCTATTCGAATGACGGCTGGATTAAATTCATGACCGATGGAATTTTGCTGGCTGAAACGCAGAATGACAAATTCCTCAATGCTTATGATTGCATCATTATTGATGAAGCGCATGAGCGCAGTCTCAATATTGATTTCTTATTAGGTTATCTGAAGCAACTGACCAAAAAACGCAAAGATTTAAAGGTTATTATCACATCGGCTACGATTGATACCGAGAAATTCTCCAAACATTTTGATAATGCTCCGGTCATCAATGTTGAAGGCAGAAGTTATCCGGTTTCGGTTGAATATCGACCTTTGGATGAAGAAAACAGTGACTTAAATCTGGGAATTTATGCAGCTGTTACGGAAATTTATGCAAACTCCTACGAAGGCGATATTCTGGTGTTTTTATCCGGTGAAAGGGAAATTCTGGAAGCTCAGGATTATCTGACTCGTAAAAAGATTCGCAGTACCGAAATATTACCACTTTATGCCCGACTGACAGCGGCTCAGCAAATGCAGGTATTTCATCCTGGTTCCTTACGAAGAATTATATTGACGACCAATGTTGCCGAGACTTCTTTAACAGTTCCCCGAATTCATTATGTGATTGATTCTGGAACAGCACGGGTGAGTCGTTATTCGCCACGGAGTAAAATTCAGGGATTACTTGTTGAGCCAATTTCTCAAGCAGCTGCCAATCAAAGAAAAGGGCGTTGTGGCCGGATTGCCGAAGGTGTTTGTTATCGTTTGTACTCCGAAAATGATTTTGAACAACGCTCCGAACACACTGATGCAGAAATTCTTCGAACATCACTGGCATCGGTTATTTTAAGAGCTTCCGCTTTGGGTTTTGGACAAATTGATGAATTTCCTTTTGTGGATATGCCTAATGATAACCTGATTGCAGACGGTTATCAGTTGCTCACAGAAATACATGCGATAGATGAGAATAAGGAACTCACAGCATCTGGTAAAAAACTTTATCAACTGCCAATTGATGTGCAGTTGGGACAAATCTTAATCAAGGCAGAGACTTTGGGTTGTATCAAAGAGGCTTTAATTATTGTTTCAGCACTGACCATTCAGGATATTCGGGAGCGTCCTCTGGAATATGCATCCGCTGCCGATGCGGCTCATAAAAAGTTTCTGCATGAAAGATCGGATTTCATCAGTTTTATCAATATCTGGAAAACACTGAAAAAACAACGCAAAGCAAACAGCAACTCACAATTCAGAAAGTGGTGCCGTGAGAATTTCTTATCTTATCGCCGTTATACCGAATGGTTAGATATTTACAGGCAATTGCTGAATCTTTTGAAACAACAAAAAATTCATCTGAATGATAAAGAAGCAGAATATCCGGCAATTCATCAGGCGATTTTATCGGGATTTATTTCGCATGTCGGTTTCAGAAAAGAGAAAGGCGAATATAACGGAGCCCGAAACCGTAGTTTTAATATTTTTCCGGGTTCGGGTTTATTTGGCAAAAACTGTTCTTGGGTGATGGCGGCCAGTATTGTGCAAACCACCAAAGTGTATGCCAGAACCGTTGCTGAAATTGAGCCCGAATGGATTGAGGATATTGGCAGGCATGTGATTAGAACCTCAACTTTTGATCCGTACTGGTCGAAAAAGCAAGGTTCGGTGATGGGATATAAAAGGTTAACACTATTTGGGTTGACTGTTGTTGCCAAGAGAGCCTTTCATTTCGGCCCGACAGATGTGGAAACCTCGCACAAAATATTTATTGAACAGGGTTTGGTTGAGAATCAATTGAGAAACCGATATGCGTTTGCTAGTCACAACCAGGTGAAGATTGCACAGATTCAGGCTCAGGAAGATCGGCAAAGACGACAGGATATTTTGATTGAACCGTGGCGACTGGCGGAGCTGTATGCAAGCATCATTCCTGAACATATTTACAGCGAAAAACAATTGTCTAAATGGTTGAAAACTCAAAACGATGATTGTTTGAAGTTCACTCATGAACAACTGACAAAGAGCGGAAGCAGCAAACCAGAGAAGGATTTATTTCCACAACATTTGAAGATTCGTCAACAACTGTTAAACCTGCATTATAATTTTTCTCCCGGTCAGGAAGATGACGGAATTACTGTAACAATTCCTTTACAGTGGCTCAATTCCTTTACAAAAGACGACTTTGAATGGCTGGTTCCGGGGCTTTTAAAAGAAAAACTGGAGTTATTGATACGTTCTTTACCAAAACCAATTCGTCGTAGTTTAGTTCCTGCCAATGACTTTGCTCAGGCGATTATGGACTCGATAGCGTTTGGTGAGGGCGATTTCTATCAACAAATTGTGAGTCAAGTCAAACGCATGGTTGGATTGAACACAACAGTTGAAACTTGGCAACGAGCCGAGCTTCCTCCGCATTTGCAGTTTCTATTCAGAATCATAAATGACAAAAAAGAAGTGTTAAAAATTTCCAGAAATTTTGATGAGCTTCAAGAGCAGTTTTGCCAAAAAGCCAATCGCTCATTCCAAAAAACTGCCAGTCAATTATTCAAAATCAATCATGCCAAAGATTGGGTGTTTAAAGACATTCCGCAAAATATTATCTTGGAAAATGGATTGACAGCTTATCCGGCAATCATTGATCAACAAGACAGTGTGGGTTTACGCCTTTTTGAAACTGAACCACAAGCACAGGATGAACATTTACATGGCTTGAAACGATTGGTTTTATTAAAAATTCCTGCCAAACACCGTTATCTGCAAAAGAATTTGAAACCCGGAATTAAAGCACAATTCGGTTGGTCGCAACTGGAGTCGGAACACTCCTTAGTTGAGCATATCACCGATGCTGTTTTACAGAGCATTATCGAAAAAAACCTGCCAGTGAGGGATATCGATTCTTTCGACAACTTATTGAAAACTCTGGAAAAAGACTGGTACAAACAAGCCAACGATTTATGTTTGCTGCTCAATCCCGTGATTGAAAACTGGTATAAAATTTGGCAGGAAATTGAAGAAAAGTCCGATTATTTGTCCGAAGAAACTTATGAAGACATGCATCATCAATTGGATTATTTGATTTATTCGGATTTTCTCTATGAAGTCGAAATCGGTCAGATTCAGCATTATGCCAGATTTATTAAAGGGCTGGAAATACGATTGGATTCAGCCATAGAAAACCCGCATAAGGAAGCAGAAAAACTTAAAGAGTTGAAAAAAATCAGCTTGCCATTTTTTAAGAAAGTCGAAGGCTCAGAAATCTACAGTAAAGCATTGCAAGAATTTCATATTTTGCTGGAAGAATACCGGATATCTTTATTTGCGCAAAATCTTGGAACCAAACAAAAGGTTTCTGATATCAGGATGAAAAAAGCTTTAGAGCAAATTTAACTTTCATTCCAGTTAACAATCTGAATCCCGATAAACACCTCAGCCACCACAATGACAAAGTCAAGAAGCACAGCAAACCAGTTTTGGTTTTTGATGTGATGAGTGATGCGACGTAACAACATTATCGGTGTCTCAGTTCTTCGTCAATCAGGTCAATCGCTTTCCGGGCTGCAACATTCTGTTCCCCCAGTGTCGTAGGTAATGAAACAATTGCCCCCGTCCACTCTGTTAAATTCGGCCTTATTCCCGGGTTTTCTATAATTTCTGTAACCAGTGATTTGGATTCTTCATCAGATATGCCCTTGGGGCAATTTAAATTGTATTTTTCGATTCCATCTTTTAATGACCAGCAGTATTTCCAGTAGAACTCTTGGGTTTTAATATTTATGATTTGTCGAACTAATGATCTGTAAACGGGAAGTGCGCTAAATGGATCTGCATTGTTTGAATTCTGGGCTAGATAGGCCTCTACGGCATCAATAATGCCTCTATTGGTGGGAAAGCCATTGTCTCTCATGTTGTGATAAGTGGATGAGTTAATGTGAATATCTTGCCACTGTGAGGCATGCATAAAATCAACTATCAGATTCCAGCAGTTCTCTTCACAGGTTTTCTGTGTGTCGAGATACGATAAAACTCTTTTTCCGGCATCAGTTGCTTGCTGATAGGCTTGGATCTTAGATTCTGTCAGAGTGATTGAACTTTGAATTTCTTTCTTGAGCTCATTGAGTAATTGTGTTTCTTTCTGGAATAAACTTCTTTGTTCATTCCAGTTTGCAACCTGAATACCAATAAAAACCCCTGCCACAACGATAATAAAGTCAACCCAAACCGCAAACCAATTTTGATTTTGAATGTGTTTAGTGATTTTTCGTAAAAACATTACAAGACCTTGTCCCCTTTCTTTCTAGTAACAGTATCATAATGTTTGTTGATTGTGAAAGGATGATTACAACTAGAGATTAGATAATCCTATCGAAAGAAATATTAATGAGTAAAATACATGTCTTACCCCATTTTATAGGCATAATACCCAAAGTTTTATTTGTTGCCGAAGTATGTAGCTTGAATGAATTTAGAAATGTAGCAGGGTGTTTGAATGAGTCAAACACCACTGATACATAGTCGCGGGATACTATTAATTTAGTAAATCAGTATGTTGATGTTGCCACTGGCATCAGCACCATCAGATATCTTGTATCTGATACATGATAGTTTGTTATTCGTAGCACCAATGGAACAGTTGACTCCCCTTGCGAGATTTGAGTCAGCACTTGCATTCCAGTATCTGTTGTTTATGTTATCCGGAAACACAACCTCGCACGAACCGGATGTTGGCCCCCCTGTAACTGAAATATTCCCTGCTGAAAATGTTCCGTTATAAAAACGATTTACTGTTGTGCTTCCATTCCCGCACCAAAAATTTGCCATGTACTTTAATTGTCCGTTGTATGCTGTTGGTTGTGCTGTATTTTGTGTGAAATGAGTCACCCCTAACAGCCGGCTAAGACCACTTACTGTAAAGGATTCATTAATGAAAGCACTTCCGCCTATAAACATACTGCCGTTATAAAAAACCTCACCTATATTTTCAACCCACGGAGAAGCAGGAATATCAGCTGGTGACCATTGAGAACCATTGAATGTAAGAACCTGTCCGGGAGTGGCATTTCCATTGGTAAGATTTGTAGCAAGTGGTACTGCACGCAATCTTTGTAGTGGGTTTAATGGTGTATAAACACCACCATTGGAAGTTTTTCTCACACTTACTTCAATATAATAATTTTGTATCCCATCAAAAGCATCTATTCCAAAATTCACATTCACTGAAAACAGCCCTTCTTCAACTGTAATGTTAATATGTTCAGAAATGGCACCGACCTGTTGCCCCTGGCTGTTTAACAGAGCAATCTGAAAATCATAGTTATCATTAGCAGGGCTGCCCCCATCACGCAATTCACCCTGATATGTAAATGATGAACTCATAGGAATTTGAGCAGCAATTTTGGTAAAAAGACTACATCCTAATATTAAAATTATTAATGTTATTTTCATTTTCTGATTTTTCTAAAGTATTTCTGAGAATGAATTAATAAACAAGAATCATTATGTTTTCGTCAACTCCTACCCCTGTATTAGTGTTAAATACAAAACAGAATAAGTCTACATTACCACCGGTTGAGTTATGGCAATTAGCTGAAACCGTATAAGCTGAGACTGGGGATACCTGAAAATATCTGCTACTTAGGCTTTCAGGAAAACGAATTCGACAAATACCTGTGCCTGTTGTAGAAACTGAAGTTACCGAGCCAGTACTCACTCCATTATAAAACTTAGTGATTGAGGAGCTGGCACCATTGCATCTGGCTTCAACCATATACTTCATCATGCCATTACTTGATGAAGGTTGCTTAACATCGCCTGCAACAGAAAGACCATTTGATGGCGGTGTTACAAAAGAACCAATTGCAGTACCTCCATTATTATCAACCACAAGTTTAGTGCTGCCAACATCACGAACCCTGAAAAGGTAGGGGTCAGTAGCACTATTTCCGTCAACTTGTAATTTGGCATCGGGGTTTGTGGTACCTACACCTACAAGTCCATCAGCATCAACAGTCACTCTTGGAGTATTGTCTCCGGTAACTAATAGAAGATTGCCCGATGAGCCTGAGGTTGTTCCCACTTCAAAATCAGCATCTGTAATACTACCGGATGGAGTTTGATAGGAGCCAATGTATCCACGGAAAACATCGTTTTCTGAAAATATCACATACATATTTGAGCCGCCGTTAAACCTTGCAGTTTCAAAACCGCTCGTTGTTGAAACATGCAATCTTGGGACAGGGTTATTTGTACCTATACCAACATTTTCATTGGTGTAAATTTCACTTCCATTTACACTCCATGGGGAACTAGGATTTGTTGCAGGTCCCCATTGAAAGCCGTTAAAAGTTAATACTTGCCCTGCGGTAGCATTTCCATTAACCAAATTACTGGCAAGTGGAACGGATTGCAGCTGTTGAAGTGGGCTTAATGTTGTGTAAGCACCACCAACTGAGGTTTTACGAACACTTACCTCAAAATAGTAGTTTTCATAACCATCAAACATAGCAATGCCAAAACTCACATTCAGAGAAAACAGACCGTTGGCCACCTGAACACCGTTATGTTGTGAAGTTACACCGACTTGGCCGGCATTTCCATCCAGCATTACAACTTGAAAGTCATAAGTGTCATTGGCAGGAGAACCGTTATCCAGTAGCTCACCCTGATAAGTGAATGAATTGTCCATTTGAGCAGATACATTCATTGCTAGCCCAAGTCCAAATGTTAAAAGTATTATTAAAATATTTTTCATCATATATCTCCGGAGTTACTCCACTCCATTTTTAAAAATTAAATCATTGTTTTCGTGCCAATAACCGCTTTGCAGAGTGTAGTTGCCACCTGTTTGTTTATTATTGACATCGACTTGTCCAAAACTGCCATTGACCTCATAAGTTCCACCACTCATGACGCCACCACCACTATTGATGGTATGCTTTCTAATTTCATACTGTGCAAAAGCAACCTGACTGATGAGGGAAAACACAATAAGAAAAATCAGCAGCTTGGTATCACTAGCTTTTTTATACGTCATTTTATATTTCCTATATTTTTTGTTTACATAAGATACATACGTCCTTTAAAATTTTTTGGTGACAACTTTTCTATTAATTTCGAGATAATGAAGGATTTAAAATACAAACAACAAGAGTCTGAATATCTGACTATGAACAGACTATTACTCACGATTATCTTTTTTCTGGTAACAATCGTATTATTAGTTGTAGGGTTTTTCAGTGAGACCGATTTTGCTGATATCGGCAAAACTCTGATAGGTGTTTGGGTGCTTTATTTTTTTCTGTTTTGGTATCAAAAGGCGGCATACAATCGCTATAGCTATGCCATGGATCATCAAGGACTTTATATCAATCATGGTGTTTTATGGCGTAAAAAAATTGTTATTCCCAGAAACCGAGTTCAGCATACCGACATAGCTCAAGGTCCTTTAGATCGTCAATTCGATTTAGCTGAACTTGTGATTCATACCGCAGGGACACGAAATGCTTCGGTTAAACTGGTCGGGGTATTTCGGGAAGATGCTGAAGATTTACGAGAATCGCTTTCTTTTGATGAAAGCAATGATGCTGTATGAACAAATCCAAAGAGAACTTGTCCTGCGGAAATAGACTTCACAAGTTTTCGCCGTTATTTATTTTGATTCATGTAATCTGGAAGTCAATTGTTCCGTTGGCATTGGGGCTTTACACCTATAGCAAAGTCAACTCAGCGAATCATATTATCATTGCATTCGCAGTCGTTATTTCCGCATTTTCGCTTCTACAATACTGGTTTTATCATTATTGGTTGGAAACCGACAAAATAGAAATCAAAGAAGGTGTTTTTTTTAAGCAACATCGAAAAGTACCTTATACCCGCATACAAAACGTCAATGTGGTGCAAAATCCTTTGCAAAGAATTCTGAAAGTTTCAACATTACAACTGGAGTCTGCATCCGGCGGCAAACCCGAAGCTGTCATGCGAGTTGTCGGGCTTGACGTTGTTGAGGAATTGAAACGACGGGTCAAAACAGCCAATTCCAATTCCGGTGGAGTTATTGACGAAACTCAGAATGAAGAGGCAGAAGATAAGCAAACAAGTCAAGCGGATTATCTGCTTAAAGTTTCGACCAAAGACGTCATCAAATTTGGAATTATTTCGCAGAAAGGAATGGTTTACGGGGCTTTGATTTTTGGTTTTTTGGCACAGAATCAAATCTTTATGATGAAACTGATGACCTATCTGGATTTGTTTTTTACTATTCCTGATTTTACTAAAATCACTTTTGCAGAAGGTGTGATTTATGTGTCTGTCATCGGCTTGGTAATGTTTGTATTTTTACAATTGATGTCCGTACTTTGGGCATTAATGAAGTTTTACCAATTTCAGATTGAAAAACAAACGGATCGTTTGCAAGCGAATATGGGCTTGTTATCAAAAGTATCTGCTACGATTCCGTTGAAAAAAATTCAACTTTATCGCATCAGCGAAAATCCGTTACATAAGTTTTTTAATGCCAGAACTATCACCATAGAAACAGCGGGTGGAGTGAATACCGATAAAAGCGGAATTGTCATGCGCTGGCTGGCTCCGATTATTAAAAAAGTCGATGTGGCATCATTTATCAGAAAAGTCGAGCCAAAAATCAAAATTGGTTTAGTTGATTGGCAATCTTTACCACATCGTGCATGGAAAAGAGTCTTTAAAAAAGGAATTTATCTCAGTGTTTTGATATTGGTTGTTTTGCTAACTTTAGATAACCTTCCTTATTTTTCAATCAGAAATTATATTTGGTTTGTTTTTCCATTAACTTTACCTTTGGCATTTGTCTATGCAAAAAACTTTGTCAAAAAAACAGGGTATTATTTTGATGGTGACATCATTTGTTTCAAAAGCGGAGTTTGGTTTGGTAAACAAAGTTTTGTGAAAATTAAAAAAATCCAAACTATTATGATTCATGAATCACCGTTTGATCGTAGAAACAAAATGGCAACGCTTGAGATTGATACTGCCGGTTCCAATTTGCTGTTACACCATGTAAAAATTCCCTACTTGGAGTTGCATGATGCTTACCAAATAAGGAATTTTATAAATAACAAGCTACAATCCGAAGATTTTGATTGGTAATAATTACTTTTATTTAAGGGTGAACTCTCGACAATGAATGCGGTTGTATCCATCCCATATACATGGCAAAAATGATAAACATGAATAAAGCGAAACTAACTGCAATTCTAACAGTGAGAAAACGCACAGTATTTGTTCCCCTGCCTTTTTCCTTTATCAGATAAAACATCGCCAGACCGAGATTATAAATAATAAAAAGCAATACCAGAATAATAAAAATTTTCATTATTAAACCCTAGTTATTGCTGCCAAGCTCTGATGGTTTTTGTGAGTTTTCAGCTATTAATTTGCTTTTTTCCAATTCCAGCATGTCTGAAATAATTCTGGCTGCTTCTTTAAGGATAAAGTCTCCGTCAGGCTCTGAATTATTCTCAGACTCGGTTTCTTCATCGCTGAGATCAATGGTTTCACCTTTCACATCATCTTCAGAATTATACAGAACCTTGACTAAGGTAATCGCAGGATCAAGGCTACCTTTAAGGATTTCTTCTCTTTGTTGTTTACGTTGTTTCTTTTTATCTTCTTGCTCGTCATTTTCCTGTTTTCGTTTACTTTCAGATAAGGAAACAGTGATGTCTTCCTTGAGCTCATTGTAATAGTCATAATCTTCTTTAATAAAAGTGAACTCAGGGTTTAGTTCCTCTCTTTGCTCGTACTGTTTTCTCAAAACAGGAATAATTTGTGTTAAGTCTCCGGACATATCATAATTTGAGCGTTTAATACTCGTCCATGGTAAAGCATTTTCGTATTCGCTTTCACCATAGCTGTCGGTACCGGCTCTGTCAGGAAATTGAATATCAGGAATTACTCCACGATTTTGTGTGCTTCCGCCATTAATCCGGAAAAATTGAGATAATGTCAGTTTCAGTTGTCCCATTGGATGTTCATTGCTACTACTGGCGTAATTTTGCAAAGGAATCAAACTTTGGACTGTACCTTTGCCGAAACTTCTTTCTCCGACAACAACAGCTCTGCCATAATCTTGCAACGCCGCCGCAAAAATCTCTGACGCAGATGCAGAAGCACGATTAATCAGAACAATAACCGGCTTATCCCATACCACCGATTTATCCATATCCCGATCAACCGAGATGTTTCCCCGAGAATTTTTAATTTGAACCACCGGCCCTTGCTCGATAAACAATCCTGTCAAGTCTCTCGCTTCAGTTAATGAACCACCACCATTGTCACGCAAATCCATGATTAATGCTTCAACATTTTCTTTCTCAAGTTTGGAAAGAATTTTCTTAACGTCTTTGGTAGTGCTTCGAAAATCATCTTCGCCGTCAGCTTTTGCATCAAAATCGAGATAAAAAGCAGGCAAGTTTATAACTCCAATTTTATGATTCTGGGCATCTGAATCGACTTCTAAAATTTGATACTGAGCTGCTTGTTCTTCCAGTTTTACTTTGTCACGAACAATCGCGATGATATGTGGCTTTGCATCGAGGCTTTCATCTTCTCCAATGACAGATAATCTGACAACCGTTCCTTTTTCACCGCGAATCTTTTCCACCACATCATCAGTTCTCCAACCAACAACATCAATAAAACTCCCGCTTTCTCCTTGTCCGACAGCAACAATTCGATCACCGCTTTTCAGTTCACCTTGCTTTTCCGCAGGGCCACCTTTAATGATTTTCATGATGGTGACATGTTCATCTTTTATTCCTAACAAAGCTCCAATGCCTTGTAGTGTCAAACTCATGTTTATCTTGAAATTTTCTGATGTTCTGGGAGCTAAATATGATGTATGTGGTTCAATCAAATTGGCATACGAATTCATAAATATCTGAAAGACATCTTCATTATTGGAGTCGGAGACCCTTTTGTCGATTTGTTCATATCTTTTTTTCAGAGTTTCTTTAATATCATCATCCTCTTTTCCGGCGAGCTTCAGATTCAGATAATCATTTTTAACTCTTTTTCTCCATAACTCATCCATGTCTTTTTCATTAGTGATTCGATCTTCATCCTCACGATTCCAGATATAGTCTTCATCAACAGTAAAATCGAAACCTTTTTCAAGGAGTTTGACAGCATACTCGGTTCTTTCCTGAATTCTTTGAACATAAAGAGTGAAGATTTTAAAAGCGAGTTCCACATCACCGGATTTGATGGCATCATCAACATCTAATTTGTATTTATTAAATTCTGCAATATCTTGTGCATAAAAATACACTTTGTTTGGATCAAGAATTTCAATATAGTTGTCGAGTATTTTTTGTGAAAAATCATCATCGAGTTTTATCGGTTTGTAGTGTAGTTGCTCCAGCAAACGAACTAACCAGCGACTGGTTTCTTTTTGATAAGGCTCAGGTTTTAAATCAACAGCTACGGGTTTTGCAAAGGAAACTCCGCAAACGATGAAAGCTAATAGTAATAAAACACTTTGATTTAATTTGTTTCTCATAATTTTCTCTTTGAACTTTTTCTCAAACATTCTGACTAACTGCATGATTTGATAATATATCTCAATCTGTCATAAAACAAGACTTGATATTCGCATGAATTAAAAAATATGACAATAGGAGATTGTAAGGGTTTCATTTTTATGTAAATTTAATGTCATTTCAGTGATTTACTTGAAATCATTGGCTTCAAGCCTTACCTTACCGAACAAAATTTATTTACGTTTCCAAATGGAGAAATTTATATGAGAAAAACTGTAACAAGTTTATTGGCAGGAACTGTTTTGATGACTTCAGCTACTTTTGCAGCTGATTTGGATTCTGACTTACAAAAAAGAAATTACATGATTGGTTCTGACGTTGGAGCCTATATCAAGAAAAGTGGTATGGAGTTTGATACTGACTCTTTTGTTGCCGGTGTTAAAGATGCTATTGCCGGTGGAGATTTGCAATTAAATGCAGAGCAGATTGCTGAAATTCGTAAAGCTCTTCAAGAAGAGCAAAGAGCTGCTGCTGAGAAACAACGTGCTGAAATGATGGCAAAGCTGGAAGAAGACAAAGTCAAAAACCTGGAATTAGGCAAAGCATTTATGGACAAAAAAGCCAAAGAAAAAGGCGTTATGAGTACAGAATCAGGCATGCTTTATGAAGTTGTTGAACAAGGTGATGGTGCAAAACCAAGTTCCGCGAACTCAACTGTTGTGGTTCATTATACAGGTACTTTAATTGATGGAACTGAATTCGACAGCTCTGTGAAAAGAGGCCAACCAGCTACTTTTGCTTTGAATCAAGTCATAAAAGGCTGGACAGAAGGTCTGCAATTGATGAATGCCGGTTCAAAATATCGTTTCTACATTCCACCTGAAATGGCTTATGGTTCTGATGCTCGCCCAGGCAGCCCAATCGGACCAAACAGCACATTGATTTTTGATGTGGAATTGATTGAAGTTAAAGAATAATTTAATTTCTCAGGAAGTAAAATTAAAAGCCACCAATTTGGTGGCTTTTTTATTGCGTCAAGTTTTACGTCTAACCCTCGAAAACAATATTCTTTTCAATTAACTGCTGTAAGAATAGTTGGTAGTCTTCCTCAGCTTGATGGTTTGAAACATCATAATTTTCAACCAGCTTCTGAACAATGCTTTCAGATGTTTCGCCTTGGGAAAGCAACTGAAAAATATGACAGGAGGTTTCATCCAACTCATAATACATACCGGTTTTGGGTTCCAGCAGTAAAATTTTGCCATCTTCGACAGGCGTTTTTAAAACTTTTGGATTGATTTGGTACATCGACCTATATTATTCAGCTTAATAAATAAGCTGATAATCTTATCCGTTCTTTTCAGAATGGTCTAGAGCCCTTCGACAAATTTTGCTCTTTTATCCGAATTCATTTCCAACAACTTGAGGGTTAAATCGTGCCTTTGTTTAGGATTCATGTCCTTCATGTGTGCTCTGAGTTTTTTCCTTTGTTCAGGTTGTAAACTTTGCATCATTTCGATAATTGGCTTTCTTTTTTCGATATCGAATTGATTGACGAATTCTTTTCTTTGTTGTTGATTTTGAAAGCGTTTGAATGCTTTTTTACGTTGTTCCGGAGGCATCTGCTGAAATCTGTTGCGCAAATTTTCTCTGCGTTCCGGAGGTAAATCCTTAAACTTTTCATGAGCCTGCTTTAAACGCTGTCTTTGTTCCGGTGGTAGGTTTTTGATTCTTTCCATGCGTTTTTTTAATTTTTCCCTTTCTTCGGGTGGAAGGTTCTTAAAGCGGTTAAGTTTTTGCTCGGATTCCTTTTTCTCAACAGGACTCATAGCAATCCATTTATCGGTATTTGCGACCAGTTTCTTCTTGGTTTCATCATCCAGCTCATTCCAACTGCTTTCAAAGGGTAATAAAAGTTTTTGTTGTTCGTCACTTAATTCTTTCCATTGAGGTTGAGAGAAAGCGGATAAGCTGCAAAGTGATAAAATGATAGCTAATTTGTAATTGTAAAATTTCATTTTCATATTCAATCGGTTAGATAGTGGATAAGTCATCTTCTGAGCTTAACCACTCGTAAAATTCTAAATCTTCAACCAGTTCCATTTGGTCAATCATATCCATCTCTTGCACAATGCTGAGAGCTTGTTGATCATTAATCTGTAACGGAACACTGTTACTAAGCAACAAAGGCAAAATAATATAAGCTGCAAGAGCTGCCATTGCTGTAACCGGCATCAGCCAAAATCGGGATAAATCAAAAAAACGAGTTTTTTGTGTAAGGGCTTTTTGTCTGGACTCCCTCAGATTGTCAGAAATGTGAGAATCTAAGTTTTTAGTTTCTGTATTAATGATTTCATCAGTTAGTTGGTTTAATTTTTTATCCATTGTAAGAATCCTCATTAAATTCGATTTGTGTTCTGATTTGTTGTAAAGCACGGAACAAGTGCGTTTTTACACTTCCTTGCGAACATTTCATTGATTTAGCTGTGTCTTCGACACTCAAACCTTCCCATATCCTGCAAATAAATGCCTGAAGTTGGCGAGTTGGTAAATTATTTAATGTATTTTGTAGTGACTGCATCTGTTGTTGATAATCCAGTTTTTGTAATATAGGAATTTCATTGTCCTCGACAGCTTGGTCAATGACGTTATCTTCTTCCTCATTATGAAAAAAACTGAATAGTGACTTTCTTTGAGTATTCTTGCGATGAAAGTCAGTAATGCGATTGTGTAACATCCGATAAAACAGTGATGCCCAGTCTGAAAAATCTTTTTTGCGGTATTTTTCGACAAATTTAATCATCACATCCTGTACCACATCCAATGCATCATCAGGGTTTTTCAAAGACATGTTGGCAATCACATAGGCTTTCTTTTCGTTTTCAACAAAAAATTGATTCAGTTGCAATGTGTTATCCATTGGTTGAGTCTTTGAAGTTGCAATCGCTGTTGTTATCATTTCATTCAGTTATATTAGCATAATTGATGGCATGCTAACTAAACGAATTTATCTTACAATGGTTGACTTGAAAGTTGAAAATTATTTTCTTAGCGAATTTCAGGCAAGCGTTCAACTGTCTGAATTTGTTTTTCAAAAGGCTGTCCCTGACTATAACCTTTAATTGTTAGAATTTGTCCGGGTTTCGATTGAGCAATAAGCTCTTTGTAGTGTTTTTCATTCTTGATTTCCTCCTCATTAACATGAGTGAGAATATCTCCTTGTTTTAACCCTACTTCCAGAGCAGGCGAATCTCTGTATACTCCATAAACCAAAACACCTTTTTCAGGTTTGATGATGCGTGAACGATAATATCGTTGCGGATTGTACAAGGCGACGCCAATCCAGCCTCTTAAAACCTTACCATTTTTGACAATTTCCTTAATAATTAGACGTGTTGCATTAGAAGGAATTGCAAAGTTGATTCCCTGAGCACCATTTTGATTGAAAGTGGCTGTACTAATACCAACAACTTCTCCATTGGTATTAATAAGAGCACCTCCGGAATTTCCTTCGTTAATTGCAGCATCCGTTTGGATAAAGTTTTCAATAGTACTGACATCGATACCACTTCGTCCTTTCGCACTGATTATCCCTAACGATACACTCTGGCTTAAACCATAAGGACTTCCAACAGCCATGACGATATCCCCGGTTTGAGTTTGATCGGAGTCCGCAAATCTTGCCGGTGAAAGATTGAGAGCTTCGATTTTCAAAACCGCAATGTCTGTATCAATGTCAGAGCCAATCACACTGCCTTCAAGCAATGTGTCATCCCAAAGGGATACAATGATTTTCGTAGCATTATTAATCACATGATAATTGGTAACAATATAACCATCTGCGGTCATTATCACGCCTGAGCCCAAATATTGCTGAGTGATTGATTGTGGAACGAGTGAACTGTATCCCATCAGTCTTTTCATTGCAGGATTTAAATCAACCTCTCTTTCACTCTGTGCATAAATACTAACAACTGATGGAGCAATTTTATTGACAGCCGGAGCGTAACTGGTCGGGGTTAATGTTGGGTTAACAGATGCAGAGTTATTGTTATTTAATAACTCAGGTTTAAAAAAGACAATTAAAAAACCGAGTGCCAACCCTACAAGAATTGACTGAAAAATAAATTTGGCTGCTGACTTAATGTCTTTCATAAAAAATCGGATTGGCAATTAACTGTAAGTATGCATTTTCTTTGTTAATTCAAGGTTAAATCTAAAATTTGTCTATATTAGAATAATTGAATACATCTTTATGTGTTAAATGAGTTAATTTTAGAGTAAAATTTGCGGGTTAAATTCAAATAAAAAAGTAGGAGTGAGTAATAATGACTGATAAAGTCAATGAAAGTCGCAGAAATCTGCTTATTGGCACTTCTGTTGTGGGAGTGGTGGGTGCTGCTTTCGCTGCGGTTCCTTTTATCAAGTCCTGGCTTCCCAGTGAAAGGGCAAAATCAGCAGGTGGACCTGTTGAGGCGGATTTTTCCAAACTGGAAATGGGCCAAAAAATGCAGGTTATGTGGAGAGGTCAGCCAATTTTTATCGTTAAACGCGATAAGACATTGTTAAACACACTTCCCGGTCTTGCAGATCGATTAAAAGATCCGGATTCCGAAAACAGCATTCAACCTGAGTATGCAAAAAATCTTCACCGTTCCAGAAAAGAAGAACTTTTGGTTATGGTTGGAATTTGTACGCATTTGGGTTGTTCACCAAAATTCTATCCTGAAATAGTCCCTCAAGCATTTGATAGTCAATGGAAAGGTGGCTTCTATTGCCCTTGCCATAACTCCAGATTTGACATCTCCGGCAGGGTATTCAGTGGATCTCCGGCAGGAACTAATTTGGTTATTCCTCCTTATGCTTTTCTTGATGAAAACAGACTGATTGTTGGTGTTGAAAAAATTGAGGGAGAGGCATAATGAGCAAAACTAAAACTTCAAAAGGCATGGGTGCAAGATTCCTTGACTGGATGGATTATCGCTTACCCGTTTCTAAAATGTGGAAAGAACATGTATCAGAATATTATGCACCTAAGAATTTTAATTTCTGGTATTTCTTCGGTTCATTAGCCATGCTGGTATTGGTTAATCAGCTTCTTACCGGAATTTGGTTAACTATGCATTATAAACCGGATGCTGAACAAGCATTTGGTGCTGTGGAATACATCATGCGTGATGTTCCATGGGGCTGGCTCATCAGATATTTGCATACAACTGGTGCTTCAGCTTTCTTTATTGTGGTATATTTACACATGTTCCGTGGTTTAATGTACGGTTCCTATAAAAAACCAAGAGAACTCATTTGGGTTTTCGGCATGGTGATTTATGTTGCTCTTATGGCAGAAGCTTTCATGGGTTATGTTCTGCCTTGGGGGAATATGTCATACTGGGGTGCTAAAGTAATTACTCAATTATTTGGTGTGATACCTGGTGTTGGGGATACGCTTCTTGAGTGGATTCGTGGTGATTACATTGTTTCCGATGCGACATTGAATCGTTTCTTCGCATTGCACGTTGTGGCAGTGCCAATCGTCTTGCTAGCTTTGGTTGTACTTCACCTCGCTGCATTGCATACTGTTGGCTCAAATAATCCTGATGGCGTTGAAATCAAAAAGAACAAAGATGAGAACGGTATTCCAAAAGACGGCATTCCTTTCCATCCTTACTACACCGTAAAAGATATTTTTGGCGTAGGGATGTTCTTGTTAATATTCTTGTTTATCGTTTTTGTTAAACCGGATATGGGTGGTTTATTCCTTGAACATGATAACTACACTCCGGCTGATCCGGGCGTAACTCCGGCTCACATCAAACCGGTTTGGTACTTCACACCTTTCTACGCAATTCTGAAAGCAGTACCGAATCCGCTTGGTGGTATGATTTTAATGTTTACAGCAATTATTCTACTTTTTACATTGCCATGGTTGGATCGAAGTGAAGTGAAATCCATTCGCTACAGATTATTACCATTCAAGATTGCATTATTCTCATTCGTAACCGCATTTGTCATTCTTGGCTGGTTAGGGATGCAGTCAGGTAGTACAGTTCAAAAATACATGGCAATTGTTTGCACAGTAGTTTACTTTGCTTACTTCCCATTCCTGTATTTCTACAGCAAGAACGAAAAACATAAACCAATTCCAGAGAGGTTGACACACTAATGAAAAGATTAATTTTAATATTGTTATTATTACCTTTTGTCAATACTTTTGCCTCAGGAGGTTCCGAACATCTTGAGCAAGCTCAAGCAAATATTCGTTCAAAAGAGTCGTTAATTAACGGTGCTAAATACTATATGAGCTACTGTTCGAGTTGTCACTCTTTACAATATCAACGTTATAGTCGTATGGCTCAGGACTTAGGTTTGACAAAAGAAGAAGTTGAGGAAAATTTAATTTTCACAGGTGCAAAGTTTACAGATCATATCACAAATAATATGTCTGCCGCTGATGCTGAAAAATGGTTTGGAAAAGCTCCACCGGACTTGACAGTCATAGCCAAGGCCAGAGGTGTTGATTGGATTTATACCTATCTAAAGAGCTTCTATAAGGATCCAACCAGGCCTTCGGGTTGGAACAATACTTTATTTGTTGGTGCTTCGATGCCGAATGTATTCTGGAAAGAGCAAGGTGTACAAGAAGCTCATTTTGAAGAGCATACCACCGCTGATGGCGTTGTTACACACTCATTCAAAGAGTTTACAAAGCTATCTCAAGGCACAATGTCTGATGAAGAATTTAATGAGACAGTCAGAGATGTAGTCAATTTTCTGGCATACACTGCTGAACCAGCTCAATTGATTCGTATGGCTTATGCTCCGTGGGTGTTATTGTTCTTGGTTATCTTTACATTCATGGCTTATTTATTGAAGAAAAACTATTTCAAAGACATTCATTAAATAGTTTCATGCAGGTTCGAAAAAGGGCAACGTCCATTGGTCGATTGCCCTTTGTTTTTTTAGGATTAAAAATTTAAAAAACTATGAAATTAACAGTTATTGGTTCTGGTTATGTCGGCTTGGTTAGTGGTGCTTGTTTTGCTCAAATGGGCAATACAGTTACATGTATTGACATTGATTCAGAGAAAATTGAAAAACTGAATCAGGGAATCATTCCAATTTATGAACCCGGATTGGAACGAATGATTGTTGATAATATGAAGAAGAAAAACATCTTCTTCTCAACGGACTTGCAAAATGCTCTAGAAGATTGTCAGGTTATTTTTATTGCCGTGGGAACACCAACCGGCCAAGATGGAAGTGCTGATTTACAGTATGTCATTTCTGTGGCAAAAAGTATTGGTAAATATCTTTCAAACTATGCAGTCATCGTTGATAAATCAACCGTACCCGTTGGTACGGCAGATAAAGTTCGGGAAACCATAACTGCTGAATTAAAAGTCAGAAATATAGATATCGACTTTGATGTTGTAAGTAATCCGGAATTTTTGAAGGAAGGAGCTGCTATTGATGATTTTATGTATCCGGATAGAGTCGTGGTTGGTGCTGACAATGAAAAGTCAATGAGCATCATGCATGAGTTATACTCACCTTTCATGAAAAACCACGACCGTTTTATCAGCATGGACATTAAAAGTGCGGAAATGACTAAATATGCAGCCAATTCCATGTTGGCTACAAAAATTTCTTTCATGAATGAAATTGCCAATATCTGTGAGCTGGTCGGAGCTGATGTTAATAAAGTTAGAAATGGAATTGGAAGTGATTCCCGTATTGGCTACAGTTTTATTTATCCCGGTTGTGGATATGGCGGAAGTTGTTTCCCTAAAGATGTTAAAGCTTTGGCAAAAACAGCTGCCGATAATGGCTACATACCGCAAATATTGAATGCAGTAGAATCAGTCAATGAAACCCAAAAACACATCATTTCTGATAAAGTGATTAAGCAATTTGGTGAAGATTTAAACGGTAAAATATTTAGTGTCTGGGGATTGGCATTTAAACCCGGAACCGATGATATGCGTGAAGCCTCATCAATCACCATTATCAACGAACTGACAAAACGTGGCGCTAAAATTCAGGCATACGACCCCAAAGCCGTTGATGAGGCAAAAAATCATTATCTCAAAAACAATCAAAATGTGACCTATTTTCAGGAAAAATATGCGGCATTAGAAAATTCCGAAGCATTGATTCTTGTGACCGAATGGCTTGAATTCCGCAGCCCCGATTTCGCAAAAATACGCTCAATGCTGAATTCCAATATGTTTTTCGATGGTCGCAATCAGTTTGAAAAATCAAAAATGCAACAACAAGGATTTCAGTATTTCCAGATCGGTGTATCGGATTAAAAATACTGCGGCAAATATTTATCAGCAACAAACAACAATATCATCGCATAAATTCCCGCAACCACATCGTCAATCATGACTCCGAAACCACCGGAAACTTTTGAGTCCAACATTTTGATTGGATAAGGCTTAACAATATCGAAAAAACGGAAAAGCACAAATCCAACCAGAACATTCTGCCAGCTAAAGGAAACCAGGCACATGGTTATCCAAAAACCGACAAATTCATCCCAGACAATTCCGCCATAATCATGAACTCCCAATCGTCCACCGGTGACATCACAAAGTTTGATGCCAACAATAAATGCAATAAAAACCAGCCACAAATATAAAGGTAAACTAAATTGAACCAACAGATAGTAAAGCGGAATGGCGGCGAGTGTTCCGAATGTTCCGGGAGCGAATGGCGACAAACCCGAGCCAAAGCCAAATGCAAAAAAACCGGCAAAGGTTTTGAATGTTAAATCAACAGGAGATTGGAGTAATTTTTTGGAAGTCATGTTATCATTTTATCCGCAATAATCGGATATTCAATTTATTTGTTTTTCTCGCCTCAAAAACTGGCATCAAAACTTTTTTTCGCTATCATTAGCATTTCATTTTCATCATTCGACATTACCGCATGACAGAACAATTTGATTTTACTGTTGGACAAAGATTTATCAGTCAAACCGAGCAAGAACTGGGTTTAGGAAGTGTAGAGCAAATCAATCACAGAATGGTCAAACTTGTTTTTCAGGCAGCGAATGAAGCTCGTGTCTATGCCAAAGACAACGCACCAATCACCCGAATCATCTTCGAAAAAGGCGACAAAATCCCTTCCAGAGACGGCTGGACATTAACCGTTGAGGACGTGAAAGAGTTTAATGGGTTAGTTATTTACCAAGGTATTGATGAAAAATGTAATGATGTTCTTCTCCCTGAAACTGAAATCGCTGATTCAATTAAATTAGATCGTCCATCGGAACGATTACTTTCTGGGCATTTGGACTCCAATAAATGGTTCAATCTTCGCCAGTTGGCCATTTCAAAAATTAACGAATTTCAAAAAAATCCGCTTTATGGTTTATTGGGTTGCAGAACATCGCTTCTCAAACATCAATTGTATATCGCACAAGAAGTAGCAAAGAGATTTTCACCAAGAGTTTTGCTAGCCGATGAAGTTGGTTTGGGTAAAACAATTGAAGCCGGGTTAATCATTCACCAGCAATTACTCAAAAATCGTGCCAAAAGAGTTGTTGTAATTGTCCCTGAAAGTTTGACACACCAATGGATGGTAGAAATGCTGAGACGTTTCAATCTGCATTTTAGTGTTTATGATGAAGAGCAATGTTTGGGAATTGAAGAATCTTCTGAATTTGAGACTCCTTTTGAAAACAGTCAATTGGCAATAATTCCTATGCAATTTTTGCTAAAAAATGCAAAACGTGCTGAGCAATTGATTCAAACTCAATGGGATTTGCTGGTTGTTGATGAAGCTCACCATATCAAATGGTCGATTGATAACGTCAGCGATGAATACCATTTAGTCGAAAAATTGGCAAACACCATCAAAGGAGTGCTTTTACTGACAGCCACTCCGGAACAAATGGGCAAAGAAAGCCACTTTGCCAGACTTCGTTTATTGGACTCCAATCGCTTTTCTAACTTTGAAGAGTTTGTTCAAGGGGAAGAAAACTATCAAAGCATCGTCAATGCCATTGACGTACTCAGATCCAAAAAGCCAATGACTAAAACCGGGGCAAAAAATACTGCAAAGGTTTTTACAGATGATGCTGACATCCAATTGGTGCAGGATATCTTTGAAGAGAATTTGGATGAGGCTCAAAAGCAAGAATCCAAACTGCAATTGGTCGAGAAGTTACTCGATCAGCACGGAACAGGCAGACTTTTGTTTCGAAATACAAGAACGGCTATCAAAGGCTTTCCAAAAAGGAAACTTCATCATTATGCTTTGAATAATTGTTATGAAAAGGCTTTTGATAAAGACATTTCTCTACAACTGACACCGGAAAGAATTGATAACTTCCCCAATTGGACGAAATTGGACTCCAGAATGCCATGGTTGGCTGAGCAACTTTTTTCATTAAAGCATAAGAAATTTCTGCTGATTGCTGCACACAAACAAACTGTTTTAGACATTGCTGATAGTCTCAGAGAGAAGTTTGGTATTCATGCTGCTGTGTTCCATGAGGATATGTCCTTGATTGAGCGAGATCGCTCTGCAGCCTGGTTTGCTGATGAAGAAAAAGGCAGTCAAATCATGCTATGTTCGGAAATTGGCTCAGAAGGCAGAAACTTTCAGTTTGCACATCATTTAATTTTCTTTGATTTACCTTTAAATCCAGACTTGCTGGAACAACGAATCGGTCGTCTTGATCGTATTGGTCAGGAAAATATTATTCATATTCATGTTCCATATCTGATGGATACAGCAATGGAGAAGTTATTTCACTGGTATAACAAAGGTCTTAATATTTTTGAAAGTGTTAATCCGGCAGCTCATAGTATTTTCCGTAAACAAAAAGAGAAGCTGCTTTCGTGTTTGAAAACTGAAGATTGTGAAATGGATGACTTGATTCAGGAAACCAAGGAAATGAACAAAAACCTGAATCAGGAATTTAACAAAGGTCGTGATCGCTTGCTTGAATATAACTCCTGCCGTCCGTTTGTTGCTGATGAAATGCATGAACAGGCATTAGCATCAGAAGACACCTCGTGCTTGCGTTTTATGCATCGGATTTTTGATCGTTATGGTGTTGATTATGAAGAATTAAGACGAAATGTTGAATTTATCAAGCCTGGAGAATCTTTAAAAGGCTATTTTCCGGCATTGATAGAAGATGGCATGAGTGTCACTTTTGACAGAGAAACAGCATTAGCAGATGAAACCTTGCATTATTTGACATGGGAACATCCGATGGTTGTAGAATCTATGGAGATGATAGCAACGGAAGAAAAAGGTAACGCCTGTTTGATTTCTTTGTCAAACACTGGCTTGCCACCTTCAACAATCATTGTAGAATCATTATTTAATTTCAGTACTCCGGCAGAGAGTCATTTGCAAATATCAAGATACTTGCCAACCGATTCCATAAGGATTGTTGCTGATGAAAAACTCATTGACCGAAGTAAAGCTCTAACAATTCCTGCAATTCAAAACAATCACTCTTCAGTTCCTCTGAATATCGCTTTACAAGTTGTGAAAATGAAGCAAACAGAGATTAAAAAAGTCATCTCTGCAATCGAAACTAAGATTGAGAAACTTCAACCGGAATACATTAAACAAGCTCAGGAAAAAGCAGAATCTGTTCTCAATAAAGAAATCGAAAGGTTGCAAACACTTGCGAAACGAAATCCGAATGTCAGAGAAAGCGAAATTGAGTATTTACAGCAACAAAAACAAAAAACACTCAAAACTCTGGAACAATTACAGATTCAGATGAATGCAGTCAGAGTTTTGGTTTGTTTGTAGTGAGTGATTCAGTTATACACTAAACTTCCGAATTGATTATTGCTGAACTCTCGTTTGACTTCGACTCCTTGCCAAATGTTTGAATACCAATTTTCATCTCTTTGAAGCATACCATTTTTTATCCATTTCACAATGTACTCAGCAACATTGGGATAATTGACCTGAACTCGTTCCGCTAAATCCAATTCGTTATTGATATATCGAGAATTCAACGCTTTGATAGTTTTTCCATATTTCAATGCTTCCAAAGCGATAGCATTGGAGTGTTGTTCAACCTGTCCATCTAATGGTCGAACCAGTAATCGTTTTCCTAAACTAATCACTTCTGAACTCAACTCAAAGCCAGCATTTGCAAGAACTGCGTCACAATTGTATAAATCACAAAGAAAGCCATCTCTTGATAGTGGTTTGAAATTAACATTCTTTGCAAAGGAATTAATTGGTTTCGGAGCATAAACAGTGAAATTAAAACTCTTGAGCGGTGCTAAGCTTCTAAGTACTTGGTGTTGGTTTTCAAAAGGTAAATAAACCAACACTTTATTTTCAATAACAATGTTTGATTTGTGTGTATGTGTTTCAATAATCGGAGGCAAAATATTTTGATTAAAATGATGCCAATGTAATGCCAAATAGCTTTTCACGGGTGCAAACTTATTGAGTACAAATCGTGAAAAGATATCTCCTTTTTTCTGCGGAATTGAGAAATTGAAAACATATTGGTGTCCCAGACCAATGACAGGAATATCTGTTTTTTTTCCGACCCAGGCAGTAATTGGTTCAAAATCGGTAATTATCAAATCATAATTGTTGATATTAATGCTTTTAATATCTTTTTTGAATTGCTTTAAATCAAGTTCAAGTGCAGTCTTAAAATAGTTCACTTTTCCATTCTCAACATGAAAAGTCAGGCCTTTTCTATAGTCGGAGTTTTTAAAATCTTTCATACAAAAATACTTGTCTTTATCACGACCCGAAAAAAGCCAATCGACTTCAATATCTGTTTTTGCAAACTCTTTTTGCATTGCTCGAGCGCGGCTGATATGACCATTCCCTGTTCCTTGAACACCATATAAGATTTTCATATTAATCCCATCCAAATTATTGTGAATTTTGAAATGCTGTATCCCATTAAAACGCCGACAAGAATATCTGTGGGAAAATGCACTCCAAGCACAATTCTTGATAACCCAATTAATGCTGACCAAAGGAGTAAAGGTATGGTTAACACTGGGATAAATAAGGATGAAATCATTGAGAAAAGAAAAGCGGAAGATGTATGACCGGAAGGAAAGCTGAAAGCATCGCTTGGTTCAATATAATGAGGTACATTTGCTACTCTATATGGTCGATTCCTTTTGAGAGTATTTTTTAAAATATAGTAAAGAGGTCGTTCAATCGCAAACCCCAAAGCTAAAGCCCAAAAATAACTAGATTCGCCTTTTGTGAAAATTAACGACGATAGTCCAAACAAAGCGTACAGCCAACCATCACCGGATTTTGATATCCATCGGCTTACAGGAAGTAATTTTGAATGTATTGATGCGTCTAATAATTTATGAATACAAATCACGTCCCATTTATGCAGCCAATTTAAGGTTCTCATCTTTTATACCTCTTTTTCTACTGATGAGGATTTTAGAGTGATAATGTTTCAAAAATATGGCGGTTTGGTTAAGAATTCATGACATGTTTTGTTTTTTTATCATATAAATTTGAATTAAAGAACTTAAAACTTCGGACAATTCTTATCTTAAATGATAAAAATAGATCTGTGTGTCAGTTAAAGGACATTAAGTTTGTTTATAATTATATGAATCAAATTAACTGAATAAAAATGTTTTATAAAACTTTACTCCTTAGCGTTTTATCTGTATCAGCATTTGCGAGCGAACATACTGATGAAGCTGATTACCTGATGCAGTCCTATCTGAAAAACAACAACTTTGTTGAGAAATTGCCGGATTATTCTGACGGTAAAGCGATGGGTGTACATAAATCTATGTCAACTCACTTTTCAATTAATGGACAATCTTCTATCAAGGGAAACATTCAAATCGAGAAAATATCCGGAAGATTTCGTTTACCCTTGGCAAAAACCGATAATATCAGTTATCAGCACAAACAAATTAAAGTCAATGCAACAATCAAGGTAGATGAAGGTGTTTTGAAGATATATAACCCTGTGGACATCAATTTTTGGAATATGGCGAAATTATTTATTAGTCATCCGGATAGAAAGTCTGATGATATTTCCAAGTGGCAACTCAAAGGATTTGTTGAAAAGACAATTGATAACTCTAAAAGTATAACGGCGCAAGTGAGTTTGTTAGCTATCGGTAATGGCTACTATCTTTTGCTGGCAAGCGAGGATTCGGTTTCCGGCGTGGAAATTGAGCTGAAATAAAAAAGCCTGTAATGAATACAGGCTTTAAAAGGTTAGCTTGAAATTATTATTACGCTTCTTTTAGAAAATCCTCATAAGATTGAATCTCGACTGATTTTCCTGTTTTTAAGAACTCGCTGATTTCGTTTTTATAAATTTTCTCAAAAGTCTTTTCAGCTTCTTCTAGACTCTCACTCAGTAGCTTCATGTTTGCTTTCTCAGGAGAAGAAGGAGGTGCAAAACCACTGGCAACTTTTGAATACAGATCTGCTAATTTCTCACGCAACTGCTTTTCCGCACTACCCACATAGTTGTCACCAGAAGTGATAACTAAAGTTTCTTTCAGGCTTTGCAACTGAGCAATTAAATCTTTATTATCTTCAGCGTCTGACTCAGCTGCTGCCAGATAAGCATCAATTTTATAAACAAGATAGGCAAGTTCCTGATTCATTTCATATAAAGACATAGTGGTTTTATAAAGTTCAGTTCTTTGCTTATCTGTATATGGAGAATCAGGGTCGTTCTTTAGAACAACTTCGGTTTCATAGCTTTCTTTACCTTTTGTGAATACAACTTTGTATGTTCCCGCTGGGGCTCGAGGAGTTGTTAATCCACCAAATGCAAAGGTTTTAGCCTTAGCCAATTTTGGTCTTTTCAGCATTCCATTCCAGTTAACAATATTGATGCCCTTTGCTTTTCCGGCAGGAAGTTCCGCGACCATATTGCCATCTTTATCAAAAACTTCCATTTTTGTTTTTCCAAAAATATGTCGTTTCTGTAAATAGTATGCAATTCGGGCATTGTCATTGGGATTAGGACCAACAAACTCCATTTCGGTACTGTATCCACCAAAACCACTGGCTTCGTTTATCGTTTTTGCTTTTGAAGTAAAGAAATGAACCGGTTTACTTAAAACATCGGCATTGATTTCACGCAATGGACTGATATCATCAATGATGATAATACCTCTACCATGTGTTGCCATAACCAAATCGTTAGTTTGTGGTTGTAATTCCAAATAATGAACGGCAACCAAAGGCATGTTATTGGTAAAGTGACTCCAGTTTTTTCCGCCGTCTATTGTAATGAAAAGCCCTCTTTCAGTTCCCAGAAATAACAAATCCGGGTTCTTGTAATCTTCCTGAAAACTACGAGCAAATCCTTTAATGTCGTCAGTAACTAATGATGTCCAGCTCTTGCCAAAGTCGGTTGTTTTAAAGACATACGGTGTTGAATCACCGGCAGTATGACCGTCAAATACCGCATAGGCTGTTCCTCTATCATGAGCACTTGCCTCAATGTGATAAACCCAGGTGCCTTTCGGCAAACCTGAAATATTCGACTCCACACTTTGCCATTTCTTACCTGCATTTTTTGTTACCTGAACTCTGCCATCATCGGTTCCAACCCAGACGATTTTTTCATCCAAAGGAGATTCTGCAATGGTAAAAATGGTTCCGTAGTTTTCAGCTCCGGAGTTATCTTTAGACAAACCGCCGGAATTTTCTTGATTCTGTTTGGAAGTATCATTGTAGGTTAAATCTGATGAAATCTTTTTCCAAGTATCGCCGGTATCATCGGAGCGGTATAAAAACTGACTGCCCATATAAATACGATCCGGTTTATTGGGACTTTGAACCAATGGTGCGTTCCAGTTAAATCGAAGTTTCGGATCACCTTTTTCTTTGAGAGGTTGAATGGTTTTAACTTCATCCAAGCTCTTGTTGAAACGCCAAACATTTTCAGCACCTTGCATTTCAGAATAAACAATATCTTTGGTTGGATGTTTAATCACTCTGAATCCGTCACCAAAACCAATGCTTTCCCAGTCTCTGGCTTCTATTCCACCTGGAGAGGACGAAGGTCCGTACCAACTACCATTGTCTTGTAAACCACCATAAACATTATAAGGTTTATGGTTATCAACACTCACATGATAGAATTGTGAAATTGGTAAATTGGCGACAATTTCCATGGTATTTGTACCATCCCATGTTCTGTATAGTCCGCCATCAGTCGCAACATACATGCGATTGGAGTCATTGATATCAAAAACAATATCGTGAATATCCGGATGCATTTGCCCCAGGTTTTTAAATGTTTTTCCGCCATCACGGCTGATTGAACCAAAAACGCCGGCTTTAACAACAACATCCGGGTTTCTCGGATCAACAGTAATTCTGGAGAAATAGAACGGACGCACCACCAAACCAAAGTCATTGTTCAAATGATTCCATGATTGACCGCCATCATTAGAACGGTATAACCCTTTTTCGCTATCTTTTTCAGTTTCTAATACCGCATAAACAATATTGCTGTCCGAAGGAGCAACAGCTACTGCGATGCGACCGAGTTTCCCTTCAGGAAATCCGTTGTGGATTTTATTCCAGGTTTTGCCGGAATCAACAGACTTGTATAACGCACTATTGTTGCCACCGGAATTGAAGGACCACCCTGTTCTTCTGAATTCCCACATAGAAGCATAAAGCACCGATGAATCACTTGGATCCATTATGACATCAGAGCAACCAGTCTTATTGTCAATATATAAAACCTTTTCCCAAGAACTGCCATCATCAGTTGATTTATAGATACCACGCTGATCGCTATCACTCCAAAGAGCACCTAAGACACAAACATAAAGTTCATTTCGGTTTTTGGGATTAATTTCAATTCCGGCAATTCTTTCCGAGTTTTCAAATCCAACTCGTTTCCAGTTTGTACCGCCATCATCAGAACGGAACAAACCATCACCTGTTGAAACCGAGTTTCTGGTCCAGGTTTCACCGGTTCCTACCCAAATCGTTTTGTCCGGTTGAACCGGATCAACTTTGACGACGCCAATGGATTGAACATGATCATCAAAAATCGGGTCGAATGATGCTCCTCCATTCTGGGAACGCCAAACACCACCTCCGGCTGAACCGATGTACATCACTTTGCTGTTTTGTGGATGAACCTCAATGTCATTAATACGCCCACTCATGACAGCGGGACCAATTTGTCTGGCCGTCATATTACCAAATAATGCATCACCTTTTAATACGGCCTCGTCAGCAAAAGATGATGATGAAAGTCCAAGAGCCAGAATTAAAGCTGATTTTTTATAAAACGAAGATTTCATATCAATCACCTTTATTTATTTTCAGCAGATGCTTCTGCGGTCTCTGTTTTTTCAGTTGCAGTTTCAGTCTCAACAGGCATGTCAAAATCAGTCTGAGAAACTTGAGGATTTAATTCAACTTTGGAAACAGTCATTGTCACGGCGGGACCATCTTTTAACCCTTGAGTCATTGAAAATGGCACATAAAAGCCTTCCACTTCCTGATAGTCGCTCATTTTGTTCTCGCCAACCTTACCTTTCATAGGTCCTTGGCGAATTTCTGTCTCAACAGCTACCGGAACAAAAGCCTCAGTATCAAAATAGTAATAACTAATATCCTCAACAGATTCACCATCAACTGTTAAAGGCTCTTTTACCAATTTGACTTTGTAGGTATCTGACCCTTCCTTACTCTCTGTTCCCATTAACTCAACGGTGTAACCGTTTTCTTTCCAATTTAAAAAAGGACTTGGAAAGTCATTCATCTCCAATTTACGGTTTTCAGTCGATTCTGCGTCAGCTTTTTCCGCTTTCATGGTCATGAAGTTCGTACTCCACATGGTTTCGCCATCGAAAACACCTTGTTTCAATTCCTTACCTTGAAAGGTGAACTTCATGTATTGGCGTCCATCTTTAAGGCTAAGAATTTCAAACGGGAACTTCATACCACCCTGATTGAATTCTCCGGAAAGTTTCATTCCCTGTAAATTATTCCATGCTTCAGAACCACCGGTATTCTCAATATATCCGTTAATAATTTCATCAACCTCAACCGCTTGAGCTGAAGTAAAAGTCATTGTCGCAAGAATCAGAGTTTTAATTGTATTTTTCATGAGCTTTCTCAATTTGGTTAATAACAGCGTTTATCATACAAATGAGAAATATTGAAGTCTATATGCTAAAGGTCACATGGTGGTTTTGAATCACCTAAATGATGAATGAATTTATCTCATACTTACCATTAAGTAATGATTTGCTTTTTTCTGTAACTTAATGAATTATGACAAATAGTTTAAATGGAACCGAATATGCTTTTCAATAAATGTACTGATGAAATAATAGCTATGATCATATCCTTTATGAAACGTAAGGTCTAAGGCCCGTCCACTCTCTTTACATACAATTTCAAGGTTTTCAGTAAGTAACTGTTGTGGATAGAATTCATCATTCAACCCCTGATCAACAAGTAAGGGGGCTTCACTTGATTTTCCTGTCTTTAATAATTCACAGGCATCATATTGTTTCCATAACTGCTTGTCATCTCCCAAATACCCCTGAAAAGCCTTTTGTCCCCACGGACACTGAGTTGGATTTACTATAGGAGAAAAGGCAGAAATCGAAGAAAATATCTGAGGTTCTTTCAATCCAAGCACCAATGCACCATGGCCTCCCATTGAGTGTCCTGAAATAGAAAATTTTTTAATGCCAAAATCGTTTCGCAACAGTTCGATTAAATCACACGTGATGTAGTCATACATCTGATAATGATCTTTGAAATATTCAGTTCGTGCATTTAAATAAAAACCTGCGCCACTGCCAAAATCATAACTGTCATGTTCTCCTGGAAGATCAAGCCCACGAGGTGAGGTGTCCGGACAAATAATCATGGTCGAAGTATTCTGAAGAAAAAATTGTGCTCCGGCTTTAGTAATAAAATTTTCTTCAGTGCATGTCAGACCTGACAGCCAAATGATAGCTGAATCAATCTTTTTAATATCAACTGGTAAAAATGCAGAAAAAGCCATGCTGGTTCGAGTCGATGAACTTTCATGCCGGCAAAAAATTGTTTCACCGGAAAATGTTTTATGTTTTTTTAAAGTTTCAAAAGTCACAATCACTCCATTGTATAATCAATCACGGAACGGATACTTTTACCTTCATGCATGAGATCAAATGCCTCATTAATTTTGCTAAGAGGGAGTTTAAAAGTTACAAGGTCGTCCAGATTGATTTCGCCACTCATATATCTGTCAACATATCCCGGTAGTTCTGTTCTGCCTTTCACTCCGCCAAAAGCACTGCCTCTCCAGACCCTTCCAGTCACCAGTTGAAAAGGTCTGGTACTGATCTCCTGACCGGCACCGGCAACGCCGATAATAATTGATTCCCCCCAGCCTTTGTGACAGCATTCCAGCGCCGAGCGCATAAGCTGTACATTTCCGACACACTCAAAGGAATAATCCACGCCTCCATCTGTGAGTTCGACGATAACATCCTGAATTGGTTTGTCATAATCTTTAGGATTGACAAAATCAGTGGCACCAAATTTCTTTGCCATTTCAAATTTATCTGGATTGACATCAACACCAATAATTTTACCCGCTTTCGCCAGCTTCGCCCCTTGAATTACTGACAGACCGATTCCTCCCAGTCCAAACACAGCTACTGTTGCTCCTTCTTCTACTTTTGCGGTGTTGAAGACAGCTCCAATTCCCGTAGTAACACCACAACCAAGCAAACAGATTTTATCCAGAGGGGCATCTTTACTTACTTTGGCCAAAGACACTTCAGGTAACACTGTGTATTCAGCAAATGTAGATGTGCCCATATAGTGATAGATCGTTTTTCCATCTTTTGAAAAACGACTGGTGCCATCCGGCATCAATCCTTGTCCCTGAGTTTCCCTGACACTGGAACAAAGATTGGTTTTACCAGATTTACAGAATTTACACTCACCGCATTCAGCCGTGTATAAGGGTATAACATGATCCCCTTTTTTCAAAGTTGTCACACCTTCACCGACCTGTTCGACAATCCCTCCGCCTTCATGTCCTAAAATCGAAGGAAAAATCCCCTCAGGATCTTGACCGGACAATGTGTATGCATCCGTATGACAAACGCCGGTAGCGACAATCCTGACCAGAACTTCACCTTTTTTTGGCATTTCCAGGTCAACTTCTTCGATCGATAATGGTTCGTTGGCTGCCCAGGCAACAGCAGCTCTGACTTTCATAGTGTTTTTGCTCATGAGGGACTCGGTATTATTAATTCCCAGCAAGTCTAACTTATTTGATAGATTATAATCAAATCATTCAAAACCATTAATAAAAATATAATCAAAATCTTCAGGAAGTTCTACGGCTCCGATATCGCACTCGGCTGTTCCATTGCCATCTCCGTCATGCGGACGTCCAATCCCGGATAAGTCACGGGTATTGCTGGTACAACCTGATGTTGAATCCACATCAACCAATGGACTGGAAATTGATGGAGGTGTTATTAGTCTAGATCCCCCATAAAACCCAAGGGGCAATAATTTGGAATCAGTATTTTTGATATCATAGGCAAAACTTCCCGAGCATGATGTTCCACTATCAACATTTCTGTGATAGGTCGGAGTACTTGTGGCATCATCAATACAACCAACGGTTGTATCAAAAGCATTTCTCTGTACTTGAGTGTTTGAGTTTAAAGTTGAATTAACTTCAAACCCCTGATTTTTGGTAAATGTATTAAATCTGACCGTATTTACAGTATTATCGTGGATATGTATAGTATTTGTAGCCGTGTTTTCAATGAATAGCGAGTTTTCTATATAACCTTTACTGAAAACCGATAAAAACACATCAGTACCCGTGTTTTGCATAAAAAGAGATTCCTTAATACTGATTTTGTTATTGCCTGTTTCGATATTGTTGTGGTTATTGATGAATTCGCTTCTGTTTATGATAAATGTTTCAATTCCATTATTGAATGTACCATAGTGATATATTGACCCGCCAAAACTGGATGAGTTGTTAGTGAATATTGTGTCACTGACGTCCAATAAATAATTCTCAAGATAAATGGCTCCTCCTTTACTGGTTGCCTGATTATTGATGAACTCTGAATTGTACACTCTAATCCATCCACCGGAATTATAAGCGTTAATCGCCCCACCACTACTACTTGTTCCAGCAGAGTTATTGATAAACTTCACATCATCAATTATTAACTCGTTAGTTGCGACCACATCAATGGCACTTGATTTTGCACCACCTATTCGGAATCCACTTAATGAAACAACATCTTGTCCTGATGTATTGATTTGGAAAATATGACCTGTATTGTTGACAGAAGGATATAAAACTAGCTTGTCTGAGCCAGGTCCAATAATGGAAACCCCTTCAATGATTGGGTATTGAAATCCAAGTTCAATAGCATCATTAAGGACATTAGGAAGCAATTCAATTACATCTTGGGTAGGAAATGTCTGGCCGGCCGGGCATTGGTCAACGGCAACATTAAGATTAGCTGCTAGCAAGGCTTCTTTTAAAGTACAATTTCCATCATTTGTTTGTGTATCCTGATTGCTATCAACGAGTATAATAGTTGCCTCAACCACCTGGCAACATAGTAGTATAGATAGGAATAAATACTTTTTCATAACTTTCCCCTTTTTTAATCATTTACTTCAATAACAATTCATTCCGCGATTTACTGACAAATAATTCCATCAAAACTGTCTGTAAAAATATAATCAGCCACATCTAATTGGTTGATGGTAATCACTTCGGCTCTTTCAATAACTCCGGCTTGAGTTCCCACGTCACCAACAATTTCATTAAGGTGTGTTCCTGTCACTCCGGTATGATTGATATCTACTGTAAATGGCTGAAGATCCCCTGTTCCGAAAGAAACTTCTCCTCCATTGCTGAAAGTGCAATTTGAATCGGGATTTTCACATCGAAGTCCGATTTCTTCCAACCAAAGATTGGTTGCTTCTGCCTGACATTGAATCGTGCATGTTAAAGCTGCTGTTGTAGTGATTTCTTTGTGGGAACAGCTTATTGAATAGTCAGGTTCACCCAATAATGTCACTCCGGGTGAAAACTCGGAAGTACGACCACCGGCATCGGTGGCTGTGGTGACAATAACATCGCCTTCGGAAATGGTTCCCTGTGCGGTCAATGTTCTTGTTACCGGATTTCCAACAATATATTGGCTCTGACTAAAAGTGGTACTTGCCAACCAGGTTTTTCCTTCCTGACCATCCGCATCAGCAGCATAAACATCAATGGTAATCGGATAATCACTAGCCGCATAGTGGCTGTCTATCCAGTAATTGATACTCAGACGGTTGCCTGATGGATCATGAGCGGCAGTATTGATTTCTGGGAAATTCTGTAATCGGTTAGCACCGGAGTCAAAATCACCAGGGTCATTGGGTGTGAAGCCATCAGCCTCAAGATCGATGCCTTGATTGGTATTATTGTAAAAGCTATTATATCTGACCTCAATCGCATTGTTAGTGAAACCGCTCATATATAAACCACAGCCTGCTGAAGCACTACACGGTCCATTATTGGCAATAATGTTTTCTTCGCCGGGTGCACCTATCTTGGTATTGATGGCAATACCGCCAGCATAGATCCCCATTTGGTTTCCCAGAGGTGTCTGACCATCAATACCCACACCAATGTAGTTGCCTAATAGGTCAACATTTTTAAGTGGGGAATCAGAACTGTGTGATAAATCAATCGCTCGACCACTATTTCCGGAAACGACATTATTTTTTACAATTATATTTCTGCCTGTGTTGAGAGTAATCCCTTCTCGGTTTGGAAGAGCAGAAAGCCCGCTAATATCTGTTCCAATAAGATTGCCATCAATGACCAGATTTATTTCCTTATCAGAAGCAGATACGTGTATGCCTGTTATATTATTGCCTGAAATCAGGTTACCCAAACCGGGAGTTTCATTACCAATTACTATGTTGGAATTCGCTCTGGTAGATAAAATGATGCCAGTACTATCATTCGGAACAGCCAGGTCTCCTTCAGGGTTAGTTCCTATTTTATTGCCAAAAACACCGACACTACCCTCAGAGAGATAATAATCAAAATAAATTCCAAATTGTAAATTTCCAGAAATCACATTACCTTGAGTAGCCATATTTCCACCAATGATATTGTTTGTTCCTCCATTGGTAGTGACTATAACTCCATACTTATTGGGAGCACTCGCTTGTCCAAAAGGAATACTCAAACCCAGCCACGAGCTTGTGATGGAGTTGTTAAAAGCATCATCATCGTAGTCTCCTGTGAAATAACCAATTCTCACTCCGGCATTGTACCAATTGATAAGAGCAAGAGCTTTAATGTGGCTGTTTTCCAAAAGTGTCAATCCGTCTAAAGTATCCGAAGGTCCAGGGTCTTGATCTCCTGCTAAAGAGCCATCCAAAACAATGGTTGGATTACCAACATTAGAAGTTCCGGCTGTTGTGCCATCAATTGTAATGTCAATCAGATTTGGTAATTCAGATTCGGGTTGTATCAACCAATATTGAAAAGCCGTTGCTCCTGAACCTCCTTGAAAATAATTTTCATTGATTGGATCAACAGGAATATTAAATTCAATGGTGTCAGCACCAACGGTAGCCAACGCATCGTTTATCGCTCCGCGTAATGTGCAGATGGAAACATTGCACACATCTCCGTCTGATGTTGAATTAACTGTAAATACATCTGCGTTTACAGCTTGTATCGAGATTACAAAGGTAAATAGTAATAGTTTGAACGATTTCATAATGATACTTCTTTGGTTGTTTCCTTTTATAACAACCCAAAGAGGAATTTACTGACACCAAAAACCGAAAAGATATAAAAAATCTTCTCGGTTTAGTCTGCTAGTGAATCTCGAATTATTTACACGATGTTGGTTTCATCATCTCTCCCCATTTTTGTTCCGCATTTGGATTTTGTTTTTTCAACAAATCAAAAAAAGCAAACTGGGTAATGATATTTATAGATTTAAGATTTGCATAAAGCTCCTTATGATTGCGATATTCAAAGATTAGTTTGGAAAAGTCTGCAAATAACTCTTTAGCTTCCTTATTGATTTGCATATTCATATGCTCTTTGTTGATTGCACTTTCAACGACAGCTTTTTGTTGTGGGTTCATGGTCATTACATGTTGACCAATTTTCAAAAGTTGGTTTTGATAGTTTTCCAAAGATGTATGAAATGTCTTTTCGACAGATTCAGCATCCGGTTTATCCTTTAATAAATCAACTGTTTCTTTCATTGCTTTACGATAAATCGCAACAACCTGCTCGCCGGCTTGTTCCGGCGAGAGCTTTTTACAACCACTATTGTTACTTTGATTTGTTGAACCTATCACTTCTTCACCTTCTTCCTTCCCTCCACAAGCTGTCATCACCAGAATTCCAATAATCACCAAGAATTGTGTTACATGTTTAAAATTTTTACTTTTCATTTCTTTCCCTATCAGTCAATATCACCCAATGCCATAGTTCCTTTAATATCCAGAAATGCCAGTTGAGCTGTTTTGTTTCCATCAAATTTGACGGTTTGGATGTACCATGTACCCTCTGATTCAGGCTCTTCTTCAAATTTCATCAAGGTATAGCTGTTTTTGCCGTTCATCAGTTTGCTGATTCTGTAACAGGTTGAGTTTAGAATGCTTCTATCGTCACCCTCTGCTGATGCCAGGTCTTTGTATTTTCTGTTACGGTCAGAACCGTTATAAACCACCAAACCAGCAGCTCCGCTATAATCACCACCCTTGTCAGAGCAGGCTTTAATCAATTTCGAAAGATTGCTTTCCACTCTCTCTCTTGGAGTGCCGCTCTCTCCGCAAGCTGTTAATACAATGACCAGACTTAAAATAATTAGTTGTTTCAATTTCATTTTCTCCTCACAAATTGTTGTTTAGTAGAATGTTTAACAACATAAGCCGGTTTTTACTGACATTTTTTTATTCTGACTCTCAAAAAAAGTATTCTCTTGAGTTGAGAAACTCGGTTTGATAACATGATTAGGACTCTTACAATGACTAAAACATGCTAAGCGATGATGTCACCAAACTGATAAACCGTGAAGGAATTGAGGCAACTCATGACCAGTATCAGGATATGGATTTGATTTATCAGCATTTGAAAAAAATCGCTCACGGGCAAAGATTAAAAGTTCAGGATGCCGGTCTCAATACAACGGCACTTGTCAATGAAGCGTGGTTAAAAAGCCAAAAAAATAAAAACACATTCAATGACCGCAATCATTTTTTTGCTTATTGTTCACTGGCAATGAGGCACATATTACTGAATGAGGCTAAAAAGAACCGTGCGATGACTTATCTGGATGACACAATCGTTCCCGAGTTAGAAGTCATCAACGAATCTGACTATTTAATTGAGCTGGACCGATGTCTGACAAAACTCAAATCTTACAATGAACGTCTGGAAAAAGTTTTCACTTATAAATTTTTTGGTGATATGGATTTTAATGACATTGCAGATGTGATGAATCTCAGTGAGAGAACAGTTTTTCGTGATTGGCAAAAAGCCAGAACCATGCTGGCAGCTGCCATGCAAGCATGAAAAAAGACATCGAAAAATTATGGGATGAAATAGACTCATCTTTTGATGAGGATGAAAGTCTCGATTTCCAAAGCTATTTTCAATCAAAAAAATGGAAACCTGAGAATTCTTTAGAAAGTGCCTCTGAAAATATCAGTCAGCTTTTGACATCCGCATTTTCAGGTGATGAAGAACCAGGTGTTACTGTCAATTCCAAATATAAAATCATCCGCAAAATTGATAGCGGCGGCCAAAGTGATGTTTATCTGGCAGAACGAAATGATGGAATCTATCAACAACAAGTAGTTATTAAATTTATTTCCAACAACTACAAATCCTCGATTCTGAAAGAGCAATTCTTACAGGAAATGCAACTGCTAGCAGATTTATCACATCCGGGGGTTGTGCCGATTATTGATGCGGATGTCACTCAAACCAAAGATGGCTCTGAACAACCGTGGTTGGTTTTAGAGTACATTTCTGGGCAGCATATTGATGAATATTGTTCCACAGACAAGCTCAGCGATCGTGACATTGCTAAACTGATTATCAGCTTATGTGACACACTCGATTTTGTGCACCAACGTGGAATTATTCACAAAGATATTAAACCCAGCAATATTTTAATCAAACCAATCAACAATGTTCCTTATCCTGTTTTGATTGATTTCGGTATCGCTCAAGAACAGAAAGATAATGATAACAATCAGTTGATTTTTGCCACTTATGGCTATAGTTCACCGGAGCAAGTTCAGAATAATAAGCCCGACCATCGATCGGATATTTACTCTTTGGGAGTAGTACTGTTCCAGTTGTTGAGTGGAAAGGATGAGTTTGATATTAAAAAATTTAATGAGAACAGAAAACTAAGTATTCTGAAATCAGACATCCCAAAGGACTTGAAAGAGATTGTCTTGAAGTGTGTTCAGAAAAACCCGCAACAGCGATACGATTCTGTTGCCATACTGAGAAACGATTTAAACAACTGGTTAATGGACTTTCCTCTGAGTTTTAACAACAACAAGCTGTCGCACATATTTGTTAAATCAATCAAACGGAATAAACTTCTCTCGACCTTGCTTGCCACTGTTTTTATTTCCGGAGTTTATTTTGCAATTAAATACACCAGCGATATCAAATATCAGCAGTCTCTGACTATCAAGGAAAAAAATGCCACTGATCAATTGATGAATTTTATGCTGAATGATTTGTACGAAAACCTGGTAAAAATTGGCAGGGTGGATATTCTCAAGCAAGTTGTTGATAAAAGTATCAATCATCTTAATGCGCAGGAAAACAATCAACTTTCACCTCAAGGATATCTGCAATCAGCAACAGCCTACATCAATGCCGGAAGAGTTTATGACCAATTGGAGCAATCGACTGAAGCCAATCAGGCGTTCTTGCAAGCACTAAAAAATCTGGGAAAATACAAATCAGAAAGCAATCAGCTAACTGAATACTACAATTTGCTTTCGCGCCTGAGTGTTTATCACTCGCAAGTATTAAGCTCCGAAGGACAGGAAGAAAAAACCGAAGAAACCCTGAAAACAGCTGTTGAATCTTCAAAAGAATATCTTTCGCTGAATCCAAACGGGGACAAACAATTTTTGTCCGAAGCCTATTTGGAACAAGGTTATTATTATCTCGAATACGGCAAACCTGAATTAGCAATTCAGGCAATCAACAATAATTTACAACTTTGCCAACAAATGCTCGAGAACGAGCCGAATTCTGCAAACTGGCTCTATAACTATTCGCACGCTTTGCAATTAAAATCTTGGTATGAAATCGACTTTGGCAGTTTACAACTGGGTATCAACGATTTAAAAAAGGCTATTATTCAAGGAAATCACGCTATTGAAATTGACGCTAAAGATTTGCGCAAAATGAATAATATTCGTATTCTGCACAATCAACTGAGTTTCTTCTATCTTGAAGATGGCAAACATTATGAAGGGCTTGAAACCGCAAATAAAGCACTGGAATATGGTTTAAACCTAGAATCACAAGCTCCTTTAAACAAGGAATATAAACGAGAGATTGTCGTACACATACAGCACCTTGGGAGAAATCTATCAACAAATACAAGATAGTCAAAATGCGCTATTGTATATGGAAAAAGGTCTGCAAATTTCGCGTGAGAATTATCAACGCGACTCAGAGAACTATTCTGTAGCTAATGACTTTTGTATCGATTTATTGCTGGTTGCTGAACAATTTAGAAGCACTGAGGAAAATGAAAAATTTAATCAGCTCACAAATGAAGCGTTGAAAATTATTCAGTATGTGACTTCGCAGGAGCCAAATAACAAATACTATCGTCATACTTATGCCACGGCTCTGTTAATGCTTGAACAGTTCGATGAAGCTCGTCCTCACATTCAGTTTCTCAATCAGGCAGGAATGTTGGATGAAACCATTAAATCGCTTTTGAATGAAAAACAATTAAGTGACTGGTTGAGCGAATAAGATATAATTTGCTTTTAATTTTTGTTTAATATCACAAACATCATGATTGAATACAAAACCGCAGAGAACAGCATTGAGTTGCAACAGATTATTGACTTACAAGCCATCAATCTTCCTTCCAACATTTCTGATGAAGAACTAAAACAGCAAGGTTTTGTAACCGTAAAACACAATCTTGACTTGCTCACCCGGATGAACTCTCTTTATGGACATATCATTGCCAAAGACGGAGATAAAATTGCGGGATATGCCTTAGTGATGTTAAAAGATTTTGCTGATGAAGTTCCGGTGTTGTTCACCATGTTTGAACGAATCAATTTATTGGAACATAAAGGCGAAAAACTTGGAAATACCCAATATTTTGTAATGGGACAAGTTTGTGTTGCCAAAGAGTACCGTTCTCAAGGTGTGTTTGCCGGACTCTACCAACACATGAAAAAGTGTATGTCTCCACATTTTGATTACATTGTTACCCAAATTTCAAGTCGCAACACTCGTTCCAAGAGAGCCCATGAAAAAGTGGGTTTTGAAACGATTAAAACCTACAAAGACGATCACGATGATTGGGAAATTGTGCTTTGGGATTGGGAGTGATACAAAAAATTTAAAAATGGATTTTTTAATGTTACGCTGTTGCCTATGTACTTGACTTGTTTACTCGATATTTCGAACGTAGTCGAGAAATCTAAAATATTTACAAGTCATGCTGAACTTATTTCAGTATCTTTTCTTTGCTCCTTTTGTTCGTGCAAAAGGAGCGTAAAAGCACGCCCCGAACTCTCAGCCGTTGGCTTCCCTCACTATTTTCTCAAATTTGGCGTTTGCAAAAACTCACATTGCAAGCAATGTTCAAACACTTGCAAACTTTGCTCCAAATTTTTCAAAAATATCTCGGTGAGAGTAAAGGGGTTTAAAAGAACGCCGTCATTCTGAGCGAAGAAGACTTAATCAACAAAGTCGTAAGTACTTCAAACTAACTCGTCATTCCTGCGAAGGCAGGAATCTTCCAAAAATGCACATATAGCCGGATATTTACGGAAATATGAAAGTGTGAAATGATATCAGGTTCATAGCGATTATATGCGTACTAAAACATCACTTTACATAAAAAAATCAGTATGTTAGTATCAAAAGCCATGAAAATGGGCGCATTAAAATACGCAAAATATTTAATATCTTGCATTGATGCACATATAATAAATTGTTATGCAATAAAACATGTAACTAAACGGAATTAATTTAATAAAAGACATATATCATGAGCAAAAAAGATTTCGATGACTTCATAAATAAGCAGGCCGCGAAGAAATCTCAAGAAGAACCTATCAATTGGGATAATCAGAGAGATGAGTGGCTAAATTATCTTTCAGAATATTACAGTAAGGCGGAAGAGTTTCTAAAAGAATATATTGAAGATAATAAGGTAAGCATAAAGTATACAGATAAAGAAATTTATGAAGAATATATTGGCGGCTATACAGTAAAAGTATTAAATATAGAATTGGCTGGGCATAAAGTTAAATTAGAACCGATAGGTACGAATCTTATTGGGGCAAAAGGCCGCGTGGACTTAATAGGTAAAAACGGAACTATTCGGTTCGTTCTTGTTAATAAAAATTCATCAGGTCCAAAAATAAAAGTAAATATATGGATTGAAGGGGAAGAGCCTCCAAACAAGAGGAGGTGTCTAAAATACTTGAATGGGAATGGAAAATATCGACCCCACCGCCAAGAATAAAATATATAGAATTTAATCAAGAAACATTTCTTAGCGCACTAATGGAGGTTGTCGGTGGCTAAAAAGGTTTTTTTTCAAATGAAAAATTAGAGCTTGTCGAAATTGCAAATTATTATTCGGACTCAGAGCAGTCCTTTAAAATGTATTATTTGAACAATAACCACGCCTTGGAGGAGAGGTTTTTTTGGTTATTCCAGAGAAGATTTGGCTAACGAGTTGAGATCAAGGATTGAAGAGCTAAATCACACATCTTCACTTACGCTTTTGGCAACTCTAGAAGCTGCGTTTAGAATAGATTACTTACAAAGAAATTACAAAAAGAAAAGAGACCCACTTTCGAGATCTTTTAGGAATTTGTTCAAAACAAAGAACTCAAAAGCTTCGCTGGAAGATGACATTCTGAAGCGTGGAAAGTAATGCGCACGGAACTTCTAAGATCATTGGTGATTTAAAAGGCGCGCTAAAATATCGACACTGGCTTGCGCATGGCAGATACTTGACCCCGAAGATGGGGCGACAGAATTATGACTATGCTACCGTATATGAATTGGTAGAAACTGTTCTAAACAGTTTTCCATTTGAGGGTGTAAATGCATAACAAGGCGCTTGTTCGATGCAAACTACGCTACGCTTCGTTTGCACCGCACAGCTTGGTCGTTAGCTGAAGAAATGAAAAAGATCGGTGGCACCAAGAGGTTATCGTTACACTCAAGCCCGTAGCGGTACTGTTCTCTGAATTAGCTTCAATGCTTAATCGTAGGGGTTACTCACTGATGGAAGTGGTGAAGTATTTTTTTATGCGCGGAAAGACAACATAGAAAAGTGGCAAACTGACACACTAATCACAGTGAGTGCTTTTATAAATGATACAGAAGTGGACTACTACGAAGATGAAGCACAAGAAATAAGTAAAATTGAACTTGGATATTTGTTGCCTTGGCAGCCAATTAAGAATGCGAGTACCTTTATTGCAGAGGCATGGGGTTTGGCTGGTGAGCTGGGTGCGATATTTCTATAGGTGATGAGTTAATTTCAAAGAAGATCTGTCGGCCATCATCAATGAATATGCTGCCGATTCTAGAACAAAGGCTTGAAGCTCCAGGTGGAGAGTTTCTCGCTCAAGCTTAATTTATGAGGGCTGTGGTCCAAAATGATTTGACGACGTACACTCTGACAGATTGTTTATTAACCCCCTTACATTCCGCTGAGACACGGAGAAATATTCGGAAATAAGCGTAACAACTGTTTGAGCGAAGCGAGTTTTGTTACGCGCTGAATATTTAGAGTATCGAAGGAAGCCGCAGGCCGGAATGTCGGGGCGTGTTTTTTGATTCGTTTTTTGCACGAGCAAAAAATGAATGATAGATTGATGAAATGTAGTTTGACCTAACGCCCAACATCAGCACATTACATTTTCCCCTTATCAGAATTAAGATTTGAGATTCTTCAAATCACTTCACTCGTTCAGAATGACACAATTATCCCACACCTGTAATTGTTCCATCTTTTTGCAACTCAATCTTTAAAGCAACCGGGGCTTTGGGTAATCCGGGCATACGCATGATGTTGCCGGTAAGAACCACCAGAAATCCGGCACCGGAGTTGATTTGGATGCCTCTGACGGTGACAAAAAAGTCTTTTGGGCGACCATGCAGTTTAGGGTCATCCGATAGGGAACTGGGAGCTTTTGCGATGCAAACGGGTAAATGTTCGAGTCCCAGTTTTTTAATTTGTAGTAAATCCTTTTCAGCATCTTTGGTGAAAGCAATGTCTTTTGCGCCATACATTTTTTGGCTGACTTTTTTAATTTTTTTGAAAACCGAATCGGTTTTATCATAAAGTGGTATGAATTTTCGTGAAGTATCAGCAACTTCAATTACGGCTTTTGCCAACTCGACAGAGCCGTTCCCGCCTTCGGTAAAATGTCTGGATTCAGCAAATCGAATGCCTTTGCTTTGAACGTGCTTTCTGACTAACTCGACCTCTGCATCAGAGTCACTGATAAAACGATTTAAAGCAACAACCATCGGTTTATTAAACTGTTGCACACTTTCAATATGTTTATCCAGATTTGACAAACCTTCGGACAAGCTCGTTAAGTCTTCGTTTTCCAGTTCTTCAGCATTTTTTCCGCCATGCAACTTTAATGCTCTGACAGTTGTGACCAATACAACGGCCGCCGGGTCAAGTCCTGCGGATTGACACTTGATGTCAAAGAATTTTTCGGCACCTAAATCAAAACCAAAACCCGCTTCGGTGATTGCCCAATCAGAATGATGCATTGCCATTTTAGTGGCAATCACACTATTGCAACCATGAGCAATATTGGCAAAAGGTCCACCATGAACAAATGCCGGACAACCTTCCAGCGATTGCACTAAATTCGGGTGAATTGCATCACTAAGCAATGCCATGAGTGAACCGGTAAACTCTAAATCCTTCAAATAAATAGGTTCTCCATCATGATTATATGCCAGAAGCGTTCTATCCAAACGATTTCTTAAGTCTTCCAAATCGTTGGATAAACATAATATCGCCATGATTTCAGAAGCAGCGGTGATATCAAATCCGCCTTCTCGTGGGACACCATGAGCTTTTCCTCCGAGTCCAACAACGATATTTCGCAAACTACGATCATTCATGTCCATCACCCGACGCCAAACAATGCGTCTGGGGTCGATGTTTAATAGATTACGATGATAAATATGATTATCAATCATTGCCGAAATCAGATTGTTAGCAGAAGTGATGGCATGAAAATCACCGGTAAAATGTAAATTGATTCGGCTATTAGGAACAATTTGTGCATATCCGCCACCGGTTGCACCACCTTTGATGCCCATACATGGTCCTAATGAAGGTTCCCGCAAAGCCAGACAAACTGATTCACCGAGTTTTTTCATTCCTTGTGCTAAACCGATGGAGGTAGTAGTTTTTCCTTCGCCGGCTTTGGTTGGCGTGGTCGCTGAAACCAGTATCAATTTCCCTGAGTTGTTTTGAGGTTTGTTTAAAGCATTAATATGAACCTTGGTGATTTCTGTTCCGTGAGGAATCATATCCGACTCACTAATCCCCATTGCTGTTGCAATTTCTTTTATGGGTTGAGTTGTCACACTTTTGGCAATTTCACTATTGGATAACATGGTTGATTTCTACTCTAACAAAGACATAGCATTCTAACATAATGCGAAGCATGGAAGTTGTCTGAAATCAAAAATTGAAACTTTTGTAATTCAGTTGATTACTGGATAAATTATATACAAAAGCTATAAAAACTCCTCAATTAGCGACTGAATCTGATTAAGATAACCCACTTTGGTAGAGTCCAGCCAAATGGCATCTTGTTCTTTTCGCAACCATGTCCATTGTCGTTTTGCAAGTTGTCGGGTCGCAACAATTCCTCTGAAAATCATTTCGTCGTAGTCAAATTCGCCATCCAGATATTGCCAAACCTGGCGATAACCGACACAACGCATGGATGGCATTTCGAGTTTGATTTTAGGATTCGCTTTCAGTTTTTCGACTTCTTCAATGAAACCATGTTGAACCATTTGTCGGAATCTTTGCTCGATCCGCTCGTGCAATAAGGCTCGATCTGGAGCTATGATAATTTTTAAGACTTGATAATCGAGTTCGTTCCCTTGATCCTCCTTGTGCAATTCAGTCATGGTTTTTCCGCTAATGTGAAAAACCTCAAGAGCTCGTTGAATGCGTTGCGGATCGGTCTTTTTGATACGGGCAGCCGATTCGGGATCAATTTTTTGCAACAGTTGGTGCATATATTCCCACCCATGAGTTTCAGCTTCATCTAATAACTTTTGTCGAATCCCCTCATCGGCATCGGGTAATTTTGACAAACCATGTTGCAAACTCCGGTAATACAACATCGTTCCACCAGCTAACAATGGAGTTTTATTTTTTGCAATCGACTGTTCCATCAAACCATAAGCATCCTTGCAGAAATTTGCCGTTGAATAGGATTCCCAGGGCTCAATAATATCAACCAAAGCATGAGGTGCTTTTTGTAATTCTTCGGTACTCGGCTTAGCAGTGCCGATGTCCATTTGTTTGTAAACCAGCGCTGAATCAACTGAAATAATGTCGCAATTGTATTTTTCATGCAGAAAAATCGCCGCTTCGGTTTTACCGGCTGCGGTTGGTCCCATTAAAAAAACAGATTTCTTCGTCATTGGTGTTATTGGTAAAATGGAGGTTCGTTCTCTGGTTGAATACTAAATCTTTTATAAGTCCATTGATATTGTTCAGGAGCTTTGTCCACTATTTTCTGAATATGTGCATTCATGTATGTCGCAGACTGTTCGATGTCGCCATAGATTTCATCGCTTGATTTTTCAAAATAAACATCAAAACCTTTTATGGTTCTTAACGCATAAACAAAAAACACCGGCACTTGGGTTTTCACCGCTAATTTCGGAAATAAGGTCATGGTGTAAGTCGGAATATTGTAGAAAGGCACAAAAATCCCTTGTCCGCTTTTAGGTCTTTGATCGGGCAAAATCGCAATGAATCCCTGATCTTTCAAATGCAAAAGAATTTTCTTCACGCCTTTGGGACTGGCTTCAATCTGTAAGGCTTCAGATTTACCTCTGGATTCAATTAATAGCTGTTCGATTTTTTCATCATCCGGCGCTTTGTACAAAAAAGCAAACTTCTCAAATCGTGCTAAAACCAAATTGACAACTTCCCAATTACCAAAATGCGGAGCTGCCAAAAGCAGACCTTTTCCTTGTTTCAAAGCACTTTGAAAGTCTTCCACTCCAAAAATGTTGTCAACCAAATCATCAACCGATTTGTTTTTATCCCAAATTCGGCCTAACTCCATAAAATTCATCAGAGTGGAATTGATGCAGGCTTTGGCGAGTTGTTTTTGTTGTGATTCTGATTTTTCCGGAAAGCATTTGCGAACATTGGTCAGAGTGATTTTTTTATTCTTTTTTGACAGTAACCAGAACAACCACCCCAAAACAGATGCGAATTTACGACCTGCTGAAAGAGATAGAACTCTTCCTAATGCTAATATAGCTTTAAATAAAAATACCTTCAAATTGGATTATAGGAATTGGAAACTGCCTAATGGTAAGGCATTCACATTTTTTTTGCAAAAAAAACCGCCGGAATCATCCGACGGTTAAAAGTCTGAACATCCGTATTCAAATCCATATTCCCCGAAAAAAATCCGTCTTTATGATAACTGCCATCCTTACGCTGTTACCTTTATTGCCTTATCCACGTATTCCTTTCAATAAGAACAATCTGAGAATCTCCCTTTTCTCCTCCACAATGCTCATTATCCGGATTTAACGTGAAGTGAATATAGGAAAAATACTTTTGGTTTGTAGGAAATTTCCTACAAGCTATAGGAAAAACTATTTTCAAATAATAAATAGGGACTCGATAAGATCTCTATAATATAATGTCGCTATGAAAGCATTAGTTCAAAGAGTCAAAGAAGCTAAAGTTGAAGTGAATGGTCAAACCGTGGGAGAAATCACTCAAGGAATTCTTTTGCTTTTAGGAGTGGAAAAGCAGGATTCAGAAGAAATCGCTGACAAATTACTGGAAAAAGTCTGTAATTACCGAATTTTTTCAGATGAAGATGACAAGATGAATCTTTCTTTAAAAGACATTGAGGGCGAACTACTTATCGTCTCACAATTCACTCTGGTTGCAAACACTCAAAAAGGCTTACGTCCCAGTTTTTCCAGTGGAGCTGATCCGGTTTCCGGGAAAAAACTCTATGACTATTTTGTAAACCAAGCTAGTCTGAAACTTCCCGGTAAAATTCAAACCGGACAATTTGCAGCGAATATGCAGGTTTCTTTGCAAAATGACGGGCCGGTTACTTTTAATCTTGAGGTTTAATATTTGAACGTAAAAGGAAAGACTTACGCAGTTGCGACCGGAAATTATTATACCAGCAAAGCCGCTGTGAGAATTCTGGCAAAAGGCGGGAATGCCTACGATGCCATTCTGGCAGCATTGTTTATGTCATTCGTGAGCGAACCATTATTATCTTCACCCGGCGGTGGTGGTTACTTACTGGCTCATCCGAATGGAGAAGAAGCGCAGATTTTTGATTTCTTCGCTCAAACTCCTAAAGACATTTCACCTCAAAATAAAGACTTTTTTCCGATTCACGGAGATTTCGGAGACGTTCAGCAAGAATTTCATATTGGTAAAGCATCTGCTGCTGTCCCCGGAATACCAGCCGGAATTTTTGCCATTCATAAAAAATACGGTACACTCCCTCTACAAGAGTTAGCTGAATTTGCAATTTCAACAGCGTATTCGGGTTATAAAATTGAACCACTTTACGCTGAAATTCTGAGAATTCTGCGCCCAATCCTTGAGTCGACACCTGAGGTGGCAGCTATTTTTGAAAATAAGGATAATCAACTCTATAAAACCGGTGACAACTTTACTAACCCCGACTTAGCTCGATTTTTAGAAAATTTAGTCACCCATTCTGAAGGTTGGTTTTATCAAGGAAGTCCGATGCAATCTATTATCAAGGATATGCAACAATCAAACGGTTTGTTAACACAACAGGATTTTCATGATTATCAGGTATTGGTTCGAGAACCTCTGGTCGACAATATTCAGGACTGGACAATCATGACAAACTCTGCACCGACCACCGGAGGAATGTTAATTATTGAGCAGCTTAAACACATTCTGAAAAATCCAAACAAACCTGATGGTGTTCGAATAATTGAAGCAATGATGCATGCCGATCGCATTAAAAATTCAGAAAATATCCAAATGCAAAGCTCAAAAGGCACAACTCACATGAGTGTTATCGATCAACAAGGAAATGTTGCCAGCCTGACCGTGTCTAACGGAGAGGGATGTGGCTATGTTGTGCCAGAGAGCGGTTTTATGCTCAATAATTTTTTGGGTGAAGAAGATATAAACATAGGTGGGTTTTTTAATTTTCAACCGGATTCTCGAATGATTTCCATGATGTCACCAACAATTCTTGAAAACCACGACTGCAAGATTGCTGTTGGAACCGGTGGTTCAAACCGAATCAAAACCGCATTGTTTCAGGTGATATATCATATTTTCTCAGGAAAGACTCTCAGTCAGGCTGTCAATTCTCCCCGAATGCACTACGAAAATGATACTCTGGATATCGAAAAAGGAGTTAGTTTGCAAAAGATTGAGTCGCTTCTTGCCTCATTTAACAAAGTTAATCAATGGAAAACCCGAAGTTTATTTTTTGGAGGAGTTAATGCTGTTCGCTCAGGCGATTGTATTTCCGCAACCGGAGACAGTCGCAGAAAAGGCGTGGGAATTATTGGGTTTCAAAATTAGTACTAATTGATCAAAGTACAACTCTGGGTCTAAAATCCTCTTTGCTGTTTAATGTCTTCCCAAGCCGCCTGGATTTTCTGAGTTTTATTTTTGGCAATTTCAATCATTTCCGGTGGCATTCCTTTCGCAATTAATTTATCCGGATGATGAGAACTCATGAGCTTTTTATAGGCTTTACGAATAACGGCTTTGGAGTCAGACTGATTCACACCTAAAACCTGATAAGGGTTGGTTTTTTGTTGCGGAGGTCGTGTCCATTGTTGTCTTTGATTAGAAGATTGTGAACGACTGCCGTTGGCATCAAAGCCCCGCATTCGGGCTAAGGTAATGAATAGATTCTGAGGAAATCTTAAATACTCACAAATTTGCAACATCAATTGCCACTCGGATTGTTTGATTTGGTTTTCAGCGGCAGCCACTTCCAGCAACATTTCCATAAACATTTGCTTGATAGAATATGACCTGCCGGATGCGAAGTAAAGTTTCTCAATTACCGGACGGATATCAAAACCCGGTTGTTTCCCCTGGTTGAAATAATTGATGGCTTGTTTTCGGTGTTCGGATGTCAGTTGCATTCTCTGCATGATGGATTCACAACGGCGAATTTCATCTTTGGTCACAACTCCGTCAACTTTTGCCAGCTTGCCGATAGAAGTGAACAGTGCCTCAAAATAGCTTTGCTGAACCCTATATTGCCGACTGGGTTCTCCTAATAAATTCTCACGAACCCAAACCTCAGCTCTGCTACCTAACAAAGCACCAAATATCATGCCAAAAAAGCCACCAAACTTAAAGCCGATAATGGAGCCAATCAAAGAGCCGATGAAAATCATAGAAAATGCCGATTAAAAATAGTTGAGTGCAACTTCACAATATATTATTAAATTGAGATAATTCAACATTATCCCAAAATAATGATTCATCAACTAGTGTGAAAATTAATTACAATTCATTTTGTCGATAAAAGCAAATCACATGGTGATAGAATATACTTTTTATTGGTATATCAGAGAATAAGATGTTTGCAGTTATTTTTAGAGCTGAAACTAAACAGTTGGACGAACAATACTCAAGCACCGCGAAACGACTGCGTGAACTTGCAATGGCAAAATATGATTGTATTGATTTTATTGCTGTGACCGAAGGAAATCAGGAGATAGCAGTTTCTTATTGGAAATCTGAAGAAGATATCAAACGATGGCAACAAAACTCTGAACATTTACAAGCTCAGAAAATGGGCAAGGAAAAGTGGTATCAATCCTACCAAGTTCAGATTGCAGAGTTGAAATAGTTTTTTTTAGTTCACAACTCTTTATACACTTTTCCGCCTTTCATTACAAAGGTCACATCTTCAAGAGTTTTGATGTTTTTCAAAGGGTTTTCGCTTACTGCTATGATATCTGCTAGCATACCCTGTTTGATTTGTCCCCGGTCTTTGACTCCTAATAACTCAGCTGAGTTTATTGTGGCGGATTGAATAGCATCGAGTTCGCTCATACCTTGTTCCATCATTGCTGAAAGTTCGTGAGCATTATCTCCGTGAGGAATCAGTGGCGAGTCAGTTCCCAATGCTATTTTTACTCCGGCTTTGATGGCTTTGGAAAGATTTTCTTTTGCTAATGGAAGAACATATTTTGCTTTGGCAGCAATTTTGGGATCGTTGCGGTCAATTCCTTCCATGACAAAATCCACTAAACCGGTCGTTGGAACCAAAAAGACATTGTGTTTTTTCATCATTCGAATGCCTTCGTCATCCAAAAGTGACCCATGTTCAATAGATGAAACACCCGCTGTTATAGCTGCTTTAATCCCTTCGGCTCCGTGAGCATGAGCGGCTACCTTCGTATGGTGTCTTTCGGCTTCTTCAACTATAGCTTTCATTTCTTCATCACTGAGCTGTTGAGCCCCGACCGAATCTTCCAGAGACATGACTCCGGCTGTGGCGTGAACTTTAATCACTTTAGCTCCATGTTTAATTTGGTATCGAACTGCTTCAATCGCTTCATCCTTATTATTAACCACACCATGTTTTGGTTCAGGCTCAAACAGGTTTTCAGAAAGACCTAGCGTCAAATCGGCATGTCCTCCACTAATGGTTACCATGTGTCCTGCCGGGATAATTCTTGGTGAAACAATCCAGCCTTCCTGTTCAGCTTCTGACAAAGCAACACCAATTAACTCCCCTGTAATATGAACCTGGCCAACATTTCTGACGGTTGTGAATCCGGCCATGAGGGTCTTTTCAGCATTTTTTGTTGCTCGGATTGCGCCTTTGCTGGCACTCTCGTGTGTGATAATTTTTCCAAAACCATCACTATAGTCCAAATCCAGATGGGTGTGCATATCCATCAAACCCGGAAGTAATATTTGCCCCTTTAGCTCGATGACTTTAATGTCCTGAGGAATTGATTCTGGATTTATGGCTGAAATTTTACCATCTTTAATTAAGATATTGGCAGGCTCAACCAGTTTGCCGGATTTAACATCGAGATAGGCATTAGCCTTAATATATGAATCTGCTGATGCAGAAGTATTGACGAAAAGGAAACATACAATTATTAAAATGAATTTCATATCACAACCTGATTGAATTAAACTTAATCTAATATATCTCAAAAAGCTAAATTTCTATAGCAAATCACTCACATAAACAAACTTCTACCACCATCCACCCGAATGATTTGTCCGGTGATGTAGTCATTACTGATAAGATATTTTATTGTGTGATAGATATTCTGGGGATTACCGACCTTTTGTAATGCAACTCGACTTAAAATTTCTTCTTTTTCATAACCCGGCATTTCCTGTTCCGGCCAGATAATACAACCCGGAGAAATGCCATTAACTCTGACATCCGGGGCAAATTCCCTCGCCAGTGATTGAACCATCATTTTATTAGCCGCTTTTGCCATAGAGTAAATCGGATATTTCTTCAGTGGTTTATCGGCATGAATATCCACCAAATTGATAATGTTTCCTTGATATTTTTTGAGTAATGGATAGCAGCTTTTCGCCATAAACAACGGACCTTTGACATTACTGTTAAACAATTTGTCATAATTCTCAACTGTAATCTCATCAATATCGGTAGGGAAAAAATCTGAAGCATTATTAACCAACACATCTAATCTGCCAAATTGTTTTTCAATGTTCTTTTGAAGACTGGAAAACTCTGTTTCCTCATTAAAATCAGCTTGAAAAATGATACAGGAGTCAGGACGAATTTGATTGAGTTGTTGTTGCAAGTCTTGCGTTTGAGCAACGGAACTTCGATAATGCAAAACCAGATTGCAGCCGTTGGCATGAGCACTTTTGGCAATATAAGCCCCAAGTCTTTGAGCCGCACCGGTCACTAACATAACTTTATTGGTATCAGTCATCTGAAAATGTTACAAAATAATTCTTCACAACTCAGTTTAACACGCCACTCACAGGCTCTGAAAGATAAAATTATTGAAAAAATAAAACAGCAAAATAGTATCAGTTTTGCTGAATACATGAATATGTGTCTTTATGAACCAGGATTGGGATATTACTCTTCGGGAACGCACAAGTTTGGAAAAGAAGGTGACTTTATAACTTCGCCAGAGTTGGGAGATTTATTTGCTAAGTCTTTAGCGGTACAATTTCGACAAATTATTGAAAGTTTAATTTCTCCGGTAATTATGGAACTGGGAGCCGGTACCGGGCAATTTTGTTTTGATTGTTTGACAGAGTTAGATAATCTTAACAGCTTACCGGAAAAGTATTATATTCTGGAAGTGAGCGCAGATCTACAGCATCGACAAAAGCAAAAAATCAAATCCTTACCTAAACATTTGAGTCAACTTGTTTGCTGGATTAGCGAACCACTTAAAGATGATTTTGAAGGAGTTATCTTTGCCAATGAGGTGATTGATGCTTTACCTGTTGAAGTTTTCAAATACTCGAACAATCAATATCAACAAATGCGGGTCGATTATAAGGACGATTTCAAAACCCTTTGGTCAGAATTTCCACAAAATCTCTATGAGCAATTACACGCGAAAGAATTAGATTTGCCGGAAAGTTATGTTTCAGAGTTTATTCCCAATTTATCCTCCTGGCTGAATACCATCTCACAAAACCTGAAAAAAGGTGTGGTTTTGTTTGTCGATTATGGTTATGAACGCGATGCCTATTATCATCTTCAACGAAATAATGGCACATTGGTTTGTCATCATCGGCATAAGGCCAATTTTGATTATTTTGAAAATATCGGTTTGCAGGATATCACCGCGTTTGTAGATTTTACCGCTGTAGCCGAAGCTGCGGATGATTGCGGACTGGACGTTGACGGTTACACCACACAGGCTTATTTTTTAATGAGTCTGGGCATTCAAAACCTGCTTGGTGACAGCAATGACAATTACAGCAAATACTATGAAAAAACCACTGAGTTGAAAAAACTCACACTTCCATCAGAGATGGGAGAAAAATTTAAAGTCATCGGCTTATCGCGAAATTTCAGTCAGGAACTCAATGGATTTGCAATGATGAATTTATTGCATTTGCTATAAAAATTCAAACTACGCTAACTTAAAGTCTAATTGACCACCAAGACATTTTAACTTAAAATTTATAAAAATCAGGCGGGGCATCTCATGAAAATCTATGGCAGTATAAACAGGTTCATATTCAAAGCCATCATTATCTTTGCAGGACTCAATCTGCTGATAACAGGTTCGCTTGCAAAACAAAGTCAACCATCAAAAAATCAAATCATATTGCCGGATTTTGCCGAACTGGTAAAATCGACTTCTCCTGCTGTTGTTTCGATACAAGCAGTTAAACTTTTTGATAAAAGTTCAGCTCCGGCTTTACCTGATGATTCAATAAATCCTTTACCCGTTCCGGAAAACAACATTGAAACAGATTCATCGCCTGATGAACTTAGAAGTGACACCAGCGGTTCGGGTTTTATTATCAGCCCTGATGGTCTGATTATCACCAACCATCATGTAATTGAGGATGCTCTGCGCATTATTATCCACCATAGTGATCGCGACTATTCAGCCAAAGTTCTTGGAGTTGACTCTGCCAATGATATTGCATTGTTAAAAATTGAATCAAAAGCCGAATTGCCATATCTTAAATTGGCTGACAGCGACAAGGTTAATATGGGCGACTGGTTGATGGTTATTGGCTCTCCTTTGGGGCTTTCCAATTCAGTCTCCGTTGGAATTGTTTCAACGAAAGGACGTTCAATCAATATCACTCCTGACAGCAGTCTTGAGAGTTTTATTCAGACCGATGCGGCAATCAATTTTGGAAATTCCGGTGGTCCACTCATTAATCTTAACGGTGAAGTGATTGGAGTTGCAACAGCTGTCAACTTTGGTTCAGAAAGCATTGGTTTTGCAGTTCCTTCTAATATCGTTTCTTACATTTTGCCTCAGTTAAAGGAAAATGGCAAAACTCGTCGTGGTTATATTGGGACACAAGTTCAATCTGTTGATGCTGATATCGCAGAAGCTTTTGGGTTAAACCAACCTACTGGAGTTTTAATAGAAGACGTCATGTCAGGATCACCTGCAAAAAAAGCAGGACTGAAACACGGTGATATTATCTTGGCTGCTGACAAAAAAGAGATTACCGATAACAGTAGCCTTATTAATTACATATCCTCCTTAAAACCCGGAACAAAAACTCGTTTGGAAGTTTTTAGAAATAACCAATCCGAGTATTATGATATTGTTGTCGAGGAGAGAGAACCTATCGTCGACTCTAAAGTTGAATCTAATGACAACGAGCATAATGACGATTTTTGGCCGGGATTAAAATATGAAACGATTTATATTCACGATCAACAATTTGTGCAAGTTACTGATATAAACCCGCTCAGTTATTTTTATGATAAAAATGTGCGATCACAAGATATTATCAGAGAAGTTAACGGCAAGACTCTCAATTCAGCCAATGAGCTTCATACTATTCTCGAATCTACGAAATCTGGTGAGTTACTCAAACTTTATTTGATAAATGAATCATCTCAAGGATTTTACGCTATCGTCAGGGCTCCTTAGTTAAGAGCAGTTTTTGAAAAAAACTAAAATACTTTGAAATAAGAACAACTCCAGTTTTGATTGTAATTGACCATTATCAACAAAATGTTAATTTGAATAGAATTCAAACCTGAAAACACCTGTCGAGTGCTATACTCTTTGTAATAATTGTCGATTGAGTTGGGGTGTTAGTGATGTTAAACTTCATTAAGAATATTCATATCATCAGGGCAACAACAGTAATTCTGTTATGCATGTCTCATTAGAGCCTATCGAATGCTCAAAGTCAGCAAGAGTTTACATTGTTTAATGGAGAATTGGGTAAGACATGGCTTGAACTTGCATGGGCTGGCGGTGATTTTCCAAAATTCGCACAATTAAAAGATAAAACATTGGTTGTCGATGTTCCTGAGGGAAATTCTTGGGGAAAGACAGGAATTCGTTCAGCGAATACTTTATTCCAATTTCCTGAATACAGTACAAACAAGGCTGTTCAGTTAAAGTTTGGCATCGATCCGCAACAAACCACAGGTTTTGTTTATGCTATCATTCCGGATAACTGGGATGCTAACAAAGAATGGAGATCTCATATCATTCGGCTTCAGGTCAATAAAGAAGACAATGGAGAGACTGCAACCGCTTCTCTATGGATTGAAAAGAAGAAATTAATGAGTGGAAGTTTCCCAATGGAACAGCTCAGTGAAATAGTCGTTAATATTCAATCAGACAAAGTTGTTCTTGTAAAAAATCGAAATCATAATATTATCCTGCAAGGCAAAATCACTTCAAACACTAATCTCTATCGTTACGGCTATAAGGTCAGTGCTATGACTCATGCGAAAGAAGAAAACTCAGCGGTTAAGCTGGCGCTTAAAAGCATTGAAATGCAGGACATCAATTACCAAAAAGAAAATGACTTTTCTTTAATTTCTTCCAAAACAGGAAAAACAGTTTTATTTGACGGCGAGTTATTCGGTCATAACTGGCAACAATACGTTAAAGCAAAAACTGAGTTTGATACCGTTGCTAAACTTGAAAATGGCGCGCTGCGAGTTGATGTTCCTGCTGAATCCAGCTATGCAAATGTAGGTATTGAATCCACTCAACCTCTGATATGGCTGGATCAGTTTGGAAAAGCAACACGCAGGGAGTTGGTATTTGATTTTATTCCAGAACTCACATCGGGTTTTGCTATTGCACTCTCTATAAAAAAACAAAATTTCATTTTGAAGTGGTTTAAAAACCATGAATCTGACAGCGGAACTGTGCAAGTTTATCTCAGTGATAATATGCAATTGATTAACACATACCACTCAACCTATAAACCAGTCTGGGAACTACAAACATCCACTCTTTCTCCCCATCAAGTGAAGTTCCTGATATCACCAAATGGTATTACAGTATCATCAGATGCTTTTCCGACGCATACGCAACAATGGGAAAGGTTGTATGAACATGCCGGTTATAACATCCGGGTTTTTAGTTTCCCGGAAACGCCGAACAAACCGGTTCAAATGGCGCTAAAGAAAATCACTCTGGAAAATAAAGTTTTACAATCCGCCAAAAAACCAAGATTTAAACAGGGAGTTGAGGCTCTTCCCGTCAATGTGTTTTTTAATGGCACACAACACGAAAGCTGGGACATCAACCTTGGAATTTACCGGAAGGTTCAGAAATAGTATGCGATTATAACCAGTATGGATTTTCTGTTATAGACACGGACAAAAAATCTCCAAGCTCAATCTGTGGTGTGAACCATAAAGACCAAATCATTTTTCTTGATGATCGCAGCGAAAGTGCAGATTATCAGATTTCAGTCTATTTTGACCCTGAAAAAACTAAAAACTTCAGTATCATCTGGTCTCACCAACAAAACCGACGAAACTGGGATTATTGTGAGCTGACACTATTGCAAACTAAATGATTAGTCATTAAGTTTTCAATGATTGAGTATTATGGGAGGGTCAATAATTTTTTAAATTTTAGAACAAAATAATGGAGTATAAGCAATTAACAACTAATCTATAGCGCCAAATTACGTTTGTTTTGACTTGACATAAAACGAAGTATAAACCTCTCTCAATTTCTGATAGAGGGAAAGATTACCAGTAATTATCAACGTATTTAGGCTTCGTAAGGGATCAAGCCAAAGAATGATTTCTGCCCGATGTCTAGAATAGCGTAGTTTATTGCTTTTTTTAAAAAAGCTACTGAGGCATAGGATTAATGTGATTTATTTTACTGAAGACTTAAGATTCTTCAATTCTGCTTCCAGAAGTTTCAGTTTTTCACGGGTTTTTGCCAGGACGGCTTTTTGAACTTCGAATTCTTCGCGGGTGACTAAATCCATTTTTTTTAAACCTGCAACCAATACCGCCTTGGCATTTTTATGAAAATCTTCTCTGAGAGTTTTTATATCCTGCGGAATCAGTTCACCGATTTTATTGACAACATCTTCTACTGCTTGTGGTTTAATCATGATTTTGTGTTTTGTGAATAAAGGACAAATTCTACCATAATCACATGATATTGAGGTTAGCTTTTGACCTTTTGTGAACGGGAAAAAACTATTTGTTGATAAAATTTACTCTGTTATGCAAAAATGTTTCTGTATGAATTAATGCCTCAGGAAATTATTATGAAAATGATAACCGCCATAATCAAGCCGTTTAAAATGGATGATGTCAGAGATGCGCTCGAAGAGACTGGAATTACCGGAATTACGGTGACAGAAGTGAAGGGGTTCGGTCGTCAAAAAGGACATTCGGAGCTGTATCGTGGAGCTGAGTATGTGGTGGATTTCTTGCCAAAATTGAAATTGGAAATAGCCGTCAAAGCGGAAATGGTTGATGAGGTGATTGAAGCTATTTTGAACACAGCATGTAGTAATAAAGTTGGTGATGGAAAGATTTTCGTCTCCGATTTGGAGAAAGTTGTGAGAATTCGCACCGGTGAATTGGACGAAGAAGCTCTTTAGCTCTTGTTAGTTTAATAACATCCAGTTTCCCAAAGCAAGGAAAGAAACATATCCAACAATATCCGTTACCGTTGTTAAAACCACACCTCCGGCAATTGCCGGATCGATGCTCATTCTGCGTAAAATTATCGGAACCATAACTCCGGCAAAAGCTCCGGCTATGAGATTAACCGTCAATGCAATACCAATAACCAAACCAATATCCCATTGTCGAAACCATAAAAAGGTTATCGCCGCTAAAACAAATGCCCAGACAAAACTGTTAATCACGCTAATTGAAACCTCTCTCGACAGCAAGTGTTTAGCATTGCCAAGACCAACCTGCCCGGTTGCCATACCACGAATCATTAAGGTCAATGTTTGAGAACCGGCAATTCCACCCATTGAGGCAACAACTGGCATTAGAATTGCCAAGGCAACGATTTGTTCTAAAGCGGCAGAGAAAAAACCAATCGCATAAGCGGCCAACAGAACGGTGAGTAAGTTAATTCCCAGCCATAAAGCTCGTCGTTTAGAGCTCTTTAAAACTGGAGCAAACATATCGTCTTCTTCATCCAAGCCTGCCATACGCATGACGGAATGTTCAGATTCATCACGAATCACGTCCACGATATCATCAACAGTGATGCGGCCTATCACAGTGTTATTCTCATCAACAACAGGTGCTGAAATCCAGTCATAGTGCTGGAAGTCCTGAGCCACTTCACTGGCCGGTGTTTTAGCTAAAATTGCAGGAGAGTCCATATCTAGGATATCGGCGACTTTGGTATTCGGATCTTTTAAAAACAAGTCATTGATGTTCAAACGACCCCGATAATGGCCATTTCGACCAACTGCAAATAAATCTCCCAACGGTTCGGGCAGGGAACCTCGCATACGAATATAACGTAACACCACATCCAAAGTCACATCCGGTCTGATGGTTATCACATCCGGATTCATCAAACCACCGGCAGAGTTTTCCGGATAGGATAAAGCTGTTTTAAGTAACTCACGATTGTTTCTGTCCATTGACAGTAACAGTTCATCAGAGACTTCTTTTGGCAAATCCTGAATAATATCAGCAAGGTCATCAAGCTCCAAATCGGCCGTGGCTTCAACAAGCTCCTCGTTTTCCATGCTGGCAATGAGGCTGCTTCTGACTTCGTCATGCAGGTGAACCAGAATTTCACCGCTATGTTCGCTATCAGCCAGTTCCCAAACAATGTTCCTTTTATCGCTAGGTAAAGATTCCAGGAAAAAAGCAATTTCCGCCGCCGGAAACGAATTAATCATTCGTTCGACTTCATGCATCCGATTATCATCCAAAGCTACATTCAGGGCGTGGATATCTTTCTCGGTTGCCTCGTTGGGAACTGCTTCTGACATAGTTAATTAATACTTTTTGTTTGTTTAAAGAGTTTGTTTGTTAAGGTATTATATGACATTTTCTGATTAAGATATACAGTCACTCATGGGAAAAATATTTTTTGACATAATGACAAAGCAGGATTTGGATGAGGTTCATCAAATTGAAATAAATAATTATCCGGTTCCCTGGAGCCAAAAAATCATGCTCGACTGTTTACTTGCCGGTTATCATTCCATTGTCGTAAAAAATCAAAATAACGACATTATCGGTTATTCTTTTTTAATGTCGGGTTATGAGGATTCTCACTTGCTCAACATGTGTATCGATAGAGAATATCAAGGTAAGGGTTTAGGGAGAAAACTGCTGCAATACATGGAAAATATCTGCATCTACAACCAATCCAAAGAGTTCATTCTCGAAGTCAGAGAATCAAATCCGGTGGCTCAAAACCTCTACCAATCATTTGGATTTGAACAAGTAGGAATCCGAAAAGGTTATTACAAAACCATCAATGGCAGAGAAAATGCCATTGTGATGATTAAAAAATTAAAATCCAATTAGTTGTTCGGAATTTCATACTCAACCAATTCCGAAGTAATGTTAAAGTATAGCCACCAGCCTTGAGTGATTCCATCGGGACCTAAATCCCTGTCGTCATTAGCGCTACAATTCCCCATTCCACCGGGCAACAAAAATGCCAAAGTCATTCCTCCAATAATGGGTGTGGTTGGAGGAATGATAAAGTTTTCAGCATCAGTCTCACTGATAAATCCTCGACTCAATCCATCACTCAATAATAAACCTCCATCATATTTTAAACTTTGCTGATAACCTGAAAGAGTAATACTGCTTCCAAATATATTCATATCAAAATCTTCTGGCTCTGTTGCATAACATGGAAAATCAACAGTATTAGGTTCTGGAATATATCCACTAGTTGTATTCGCAAGAGGTGCGAGGCAAGTAGAATCCTGACTAAAAGTGGTAGTGGTTATAATTGGGGTTGTTCCGGTACGGGGTTGACATGCCGCACTATGTAAAGGAATCGGACAATCCGCATCCCACATAGAGGCATTCAAAGTTCTTGAAGTAAGATAGTCCGGTTGATCCGTGGTTAAACGGGTGATTTGATTTAAGTCAATTGATCCATCACCATCTGAATCTTGTGTCAAAGAATTGTTAAACTCTGAATTTAATTCACTGGTAATATCCGTACAAACTATTTGCAATAAAAGTAAAAAAACATGAGGGTCAACCATATTCATTGTTGATGTTCTTGTTGCTATTAGCTGCTCAAATTCATTCTTGAAGATATTTTGAGCGTTTGCTGTTATCCCGAAAAATAGCAAGATAAGAATTATTCTCTTCATTGAACTACACCCCCAGTGAACACTTTTTCAACACAATGATAGCACAAATTAACAGTGTGACTTCTAGGTATAAATACTTTTTATGTCGTTTTTTCCAATAAACAAACAGCCTGAACTGCTATTCCCTCTTCGCGACCACAAAAGCCCAGTTTTTCAGTTGTTGTGGCTTTGATGCTGATTTGTTTATGATTGATGCCTAGAATTTCAGAAAGATTAGTTTGGATGGATGAAATGTAAGGTTTGATTTTAGGCTTTTCACAGATAATTGTTGTGTCAATATTTCCTATTTGGTAACCTTTTTTCAGAATGAGATTGTGAATATGCTTCAAAAAAACATCACTGTTACAATCTTTCCATTGGTTATCACTTGGAGGAAACAAATGACCAATATCGCCGAGTGCCAATGCTCCGAGTAGTGCATCACAAATAGCGTGTATCAATACATCGCCATCAGAATGTGCTTTGAAAGACTTGTGAAAAGGTATTTTAATTCCGCCCAAAATGAGATGGTCGCCTTCACAAAAAGCATGAACATCATAACCGCTGCCAATTCTCATTGACCTTTCCTCAGAATAAATGATGCCAGTAACAAATCATCCGCATAGGTAATTTTGAAATTATCTGAACGGCCTTTAACCAGTAATGGCCTGATTCCTGCTTGTTCAAAGGCAGAGGCTTCATCGGTCGTGAGTTCGATATCCGCTTTTTGTAAAACCTCAACCAATTGACCAAAAGGAAACATTTGTGGAGTTAGAGCTGAATACAAATTATCTCGATTGATAGTTTTGTCAGCATTTTTACCGTCTTTACTGAATTTTATGGTGTCAGTTATCGGCTTAACCAACAATCCGCCTTGATTTTGTTGTTTGCATGACTGAATGAGTTTGTTGATGTCGCTGTTTTTCACGCACACACGAGCGGCATCATGAACCAAAATCCAGCTATTGTCTGTGACTAAAGGTTCAAGAATTTGCAAGCCATGTAAAACCGAACTGAGTCTGGATGAACCACCGGTTGCATACATTAATGGTTTTGAAGCGGTGAGTTCAATATTTTTCCAGAGTGCTTGTTGTTTCGGCATTACTATAACAATACCTTCAATCTCTTCTATTTTATCAAAGGCATCAATACTGTGCTGAACAACCATTTTTCCGGCAATTTCAAGAAATTGTTTCGGTGTGTCCGAAGCAAATCTTTGTCCTTTGCCTGCAGCTACAATTATTGCGTACATTTTGTTTGTTTCAATTCTTTTTTATCCGATGCGGTGTCTCTTTAAATCAGCTTCAACCATCATTTTGCACAATTCTTCGAGACTGCATTGAGGCTTCCAACCCAATTTTTTTACAGCTCTTGAATAATCTCCAATCAGCAAATCGACTTCTGCCGGGCGATAATAAGCTGAATTGATTTTAACAACTGTTTTGCCACTTGATGTGTCGACTCCAATCTCATCAACTCCTTCACCTTTAAATTCAATTTCAATTTCCGCATAAGCAAACGCCATTTGCACAAATTTTCTGACCGTTTCTGTGCGATTCGTCGCCAGCACATAATTATCCGGATTCTCTGCTTGTAACATCAAATACATACCCTCCACATAATCTTTGGCATATCCCCAGTCTCTTCTGGCATCAAGATTTCCAAGCTGTAGAAAGTCTTGTTTTCCGGCTTTGATTCGGGCAACCGCATCGGTAATTTTTCGGGTTACAAACTCAGTTCCTCTAAGCGGGCTTTCATGGTTGAATAAAATGCCACTACAAGCAAAGATATCGTAAGATTCCCGATAATTAACCACCGACCAATGAGCAAATAATTTAGCTGTACCATAAGGACTGCGAGGATAAAATGGCGTGCCTTCATTTTGCGGAACAGCCTGAACTTTTCCAAACATTTCCGAAGTGCTCGCCTGATAAAATTTGATATTTGTATCAACCAAACGAATGGCTTCGAGCAAATGCAAACAACCCAAACCGGTAATTTGCGCTGTCGCAATGGGTTGATCAAATGATACACCAACAAAACTTTGAGCAGCCAAATTATAGATTTCGTCCGGTCTGATGTCAGACACCATTTTGATACAATTTGCCTGATCGGTGAGATCAAATTCTACCAAGTGAAGATTCAAATTATTGGTAATTCCGAGCTCTTCTATTCGCCAGAAATTAGCTGTGGAGGTCCGACGATAGGTTCCATAGACTTCATAACCTTTTTCTAAAAGTAGCTGAGATAAATAGGCTCCATCCTGTCCTGTAATTCCTGTAACTATCGCTTTTTTCACTTTTTGAATCAAACTTTACCACTAAAACAACTCTCATTTTAACATTGTTTTCATGATTTAAACTGAATTTGTTATTATTTCGCTCTTATTGTTTTTCTTTTTAAGGTTGTTTCTAGATAATAGTTCTAAATCATTGCTTTCTTTGCTAAAATCTCCCAAATCTCGATAAAAATAATATCAATTATGAAAAGCTACACTAAAAAAATTATAATTTCCATGTTCTGTGCAGGACTTGTGTCTGTCTCCGGAGCCTCAGATTCAGATTCGGAATTTGAAAACAAAGCATTGGATCAAATCAATGTTTCATATAGTGGTGACGACAGTCGCATCGGAATCGGCATCACCGAAGATGGTGATTTTATTGGTGAGTTTTTAAAGTCATTCAATAATAGCTATCGAAACAATTTTATGGCTCAGGGCTGGTATTCCGATGGCGCTGGTGGTCTTGAGTTGGATTACCATTGGATTCCGGGCAATCCGAGTGAACAAGATTTGATTGATAACCACGAAAACCTGAAAATCAACAAATTGTTTTTAGCTGTTGATCAAAATACTTACGATGATAAAAAACTGAGTTTGGGTTTTGGACAAGAAAAACAAAATAAATTCTGGAATTTCAATCTCAGTAAAGCTCTTACAGACGAAAGACTGTCCAATGAAACTTCGACATTCAATTACAACGTCCTATATGGAACAATTGATGGTCTGGATTACATGCAGAATCAAACCATAGAAACTATCACTCGCACCTATGAACAGGCCTATGACTGGGGTGTTGGTGGACGAATTGGTAAATATTTTGACTCCAATTTAGTTCGTTTAACCGGTGGTTTGGACTATGAAAAAGGCGATTACAATTCTGACCAACTGACTGCAAGTGTTGATTTAGAGAAATACTTTAAAAACACCGGGCATTCTTTAGCGTTAAGTCTCAGACAATTAAGCAAGGATGGTGACTTTGAACTGGATAAAGACGACACTCGTGCTTATTTGATGTACCGTTATGATTTCGGCAATACCTATCAGCCAACAGAAAAATACGAAGAAGTTAAAGTTGTTGATGAGGAAGCACTGGCAAGACTTAAAGAGGAAAGACGAGTTGTTGTCCAAAACGAAATCAATTTATCAACCATGGCGTTTTTTGATTTGGATTCATCACTTCTGCGTAAAGATACCAAAGAAACGCTGGCAAACTTAATCGAACAAATCAAACAAGAAACACTCGGTTCAAAAATCAACATCGTTGGACACACATGTTCTATAGGAACTGAAACTTATAATCAGTGGTTGTCTGAGAGAAGAGCAAAGGCAGCACATGACTTTTTTATGACACAGGGTCTTGATGCGGAATTGCTTCTTTCATCCGGAAAAGGGGAAACAGAGCCTGCATTCGATAATAATAACCCGGAAGAACAACCTAAAAACAGAAGAGTTACGGTGAGCTTCCTCAGCCTGGAAAAAGAATTTAAAGAAGCTGAAATTCCGGCAGAAGATGTTCCGGTTAAGTGGGTGAAAACTCCTGTTAAGATTGCTCCTTCTTGGTTATCACGAGCATTGAAGAACCCAATCAAACACAAACGTGAAGTCGATGTTTATCGTTTCGAAACTCAGGAACAAATTGAAACATTAGGCGATATCGTCTATCTCAATCAGCTTCCACTGGCGGCGGATGATGGTTTGACTGTTTTCCGTAATTCGGGTGCAACCTTGATTGACATTCTGGATAATGATTCTGATCCTGACAATGACACTTTGACAGTAACAAATGTAATTCAACCTGCAAACGGAACTGTAGTCAATAACGGAACATCTCTGACTTATACACCAAATAATGGCTATGTTGGTATCGATACTTTCCAATACACAGTTGATGATGGTAATGGTGGACAAGCAACTGCAACCGTTTCAGTTGAGGTTTTAAATAATGCTCCGGTCGCTGTTGATGATACAGCAATTGCGGTTGGCTCTGAACAATTAATTATAGACATTTTATCCAATGATTCTGATAGTGATGGTAACTCATTAACCACAGAATCCGTCTCTCAACCAACAAATGGTATCGTTGTTATCAATCCTGATGGTTCTGTAACCTATCAGGCTAATGAAGACTTTGTCGGCACAGATACATTCACTTATGTAGTTGCTGATGAAGATGGAACGACTGCAAGTGCCACAGTGACAGTAACTGTTGAATCTGATAATAATGCACCTGCTGCTGTCGATGACCTCTATCTGGTTTCCTGGGGCGGTTCACTGGATTTCAATCCCATGGAAAATGACAGCGACGTGGATGGCGATGCAATTAGCTTGGTTTCAGTCGATACTTCAACATTAAATGGAACTCTAGTTGTTAACGAAGATGGTAGCATGAGTTATCAGGCTCCGGGATACTTTATTGGTAATGATATTTTCACATACACAATTGTTGATAGTAACGGAGCTACTTCAACAGCTACAGTGACAATGTGTGTCGGTGACTAAGTCATGGATGATGCTTTTCTTAAACTGAAAACAAAATACCAATCCACATTTCCGGCGAAAGCCACCGAAATAAAAACAGCATGGGAAGAAAAGGATTTCTCCCGTTTGGGTGCCGCCTTACATAAATTGAAAGGCTCAAGCGGAAGTTATGGGTTTAATGAACTCAGCTCTCTGTGCGAACAGGCTCAAAGTTTAATTCATAACGAATTGCCTGATAACACGGAGAACATTACTGTCGTTCTCAATAAAATTTTTCAAATTCTAAAATAGCCAATCGAAGCTCTCAAATTATAAAAGACTGATAATTGATTCTTCAACATATTGAATAATTCGTCTTTTCAGCATACTATCTCAAGTATCTTACTACTTTGGTATATGTTATGTTCCGAAAAATTTTATTGAGTTTCATTGCTGTAGCTTTATTATCTTCCTGTGCAACGTCTCCAATGGGAAGAAAGCAATTCATCCTCATTGGCGATGCTGAAATGAATCAGATGGGTGTTACCTCATTTCAAAAAATGAAAACATCTTCAAAAATTTCTACAAATCAGCAAGCACAAAGATATGTCCAATGTGTATCTCAAGCAATAATCAACGAGCTTCCGGATTCATGGAAACAACAAGCATGGGAAACAGTTGTATTCGAAGATAACAGCGCTAATGCTTTTGCACTTCCCGGTGGAAAAATCGGAGTGCATACCGGATTACTGAATGTTGCAAAAAACCAAGATCAATTGGCAACAGTTATCGGTCATGAAGTTGCTCATGTGCTATCTCGTCACGGAGCAGAACGAGTCTCTCAACAAATTGGATTAGAGTTAGCATTGCAAACAACCGATGCTATCAGTAAAAACAAAATGGACAATCAAGGAAATCAAAAAGCATTGATGTCTGCACTAGGCTTGGGAGCTCAAATTGGAGTTTTGTTGCCATTTAGCCGAACTCATGAAAGTGAAGCCGATTTATTCGGAATTGATCTTATGGCAAAAGCCGGGTTTGATCCACGGCAAAGTGTGAATTTATGGAAAAACATGGCTGCTGCATCAAGTTCCAGAGTCCCTCAATTTATGTCAACTCATCCGAATCCTGAGAAAAGGATTGAGAAGCTTTCGGCATACATGCCCAATGCTTTACAGTTGCAACAACAAGCATTGCAACAAGGCAAACGTCCTCGTTGCCAATAAAGCTTAAAGCCAGGTTTTAGATACAAAAACAGGCTGAATGTTATATAACAGACAGCCTGTTCACAGTGACTCCATTAAGATATTTGCTATTTCATAACTTTCTTAACGAAACCAATTACAATTAATAATACAATCGCTCCGATAGTTGCGTTCAGGATAGAACCAAGTAAACCTCCGACGATAGAAACACCAAGTTTACCCAGTAAGAACCCACCAACAAAAGCACCTAAAATACCAACAACAATATTTGCTACCAATCCAAAACCCGAACCTTTCATTAAAGTTCCGGCAAGCCAACCGGCAACCGCACCTATCAGTAATGTAATTAATAAACTTTCAAGACTCATAAATTTTCCCCTTTGTTTTAATTAGAACATCCAATATATCATGATTAACCTGTATTTTTTCATTGTGTATCAATTGTTTACACTAGACTTTTCTTACCTTGGAGAAAACTTTTTATACTTTATACTTTTTTGACCCGGTTTTCTGAAAATTTCGATGGTACTAGTATCTTTAAAATCTTTGGGGAAAAGAAATGAAAAAAATTATTATATTTTGTGTTTTATTGAGTCATGTTTTTATTACAAAAGCAGTCACTTTGACTGTTGGTCCCGGGAATGATTGTGGGTTTCCGAATATTCTTACAGCACTCAATTTCGCTGGTTCCGGTGATACAATCATGATTGCAGAAGGAACATATAGTGGAGTTGAAGCTAAATTATACATCGATAAAAGTTTAAATATTTGGGGTGGACTCGATAGCAATTGTCAGGTTTTCACTGCCAATCGCACTTACCTGCAATTAGATGATATAGGACCGGTTTTGGAAATTGATGTGAGTGGAGGCGAAACCGTCAATATTTCAGGGTTGGACATTAGCGGAGCTCAACACGATAACTTTAATGATTACGATGGTGGTATTTATGTTTATGGAAATGGAACGCTCAATATTGAAAATTCACATATCCACGACAACGAATCATTCTTTGGTGGTGGCATTAGTGTCCGATTAGGAGCTCAACTGAACCTGTCAGGCAATACTGAAATCTATCGCAACGCATCGAGTGATGGTGGTGGAATTTTCTGTGGTTCTTCCACAATTTCAGCCTACGATACGGTTATCGGAAAATTTGCTGATGGAATCGACAAAGGCAACACTGTTGCCGGTGAAAATGGTCAAGGCGGTGGAATCAGTGCTTCATCTTGTACAATCAGTTTGGGGAATACATTAAATGGTAATGGACCTGTTGATATCAGCTATAACAAGAGTGCCAATGGTGCTGGAATCTATGCTCATAACAGTATATTGACCTTTCATCATGAAGGTAGTCGTTTGAGTTTTAATGAACTTGCAAATGTTAGCGGTGACGGAAACAGTTTATTATTATCGGGTACAACATTTGCCCAACTTAGTGATTTAGAAATCAGTGATAATAAATTCACATCAGTAATCTCTGTTCAGGATACCGCAAGTTTTGTATTAGGGTCAGTCTGTGCAAATCCTCCGTGTACTAAAATCATGAGAAACACCGGTTCAATTTTCAGATTCACCGGCGGTTCATCAGGTACAGTGCATAAAACATTGGTAGTCGATAACACAAACAGCAGTATAGTCGATGTCGTTGGTCAGTCTTCTGTCCAGGTTGATATAGATAATTCTGTATTTGCAAACAACACTCTCAATACCAACTCTTCAGGATTGATTTTTTCCAACTTTGCAGGAACTGTGAATTTAAACAATGTGACTCTTGCACACAACAATAATGACGAGGCCATTTTTTATACATTGGGTAGTGGAGCCATCAGTTTTGATGGTGGGATAATCTGGGGAAACACGGCTAACTCACTTTTACACCCAAATAACCAAGGAAATGTTGTTGTCGGAAATTCAGTGATTCAATATGATACATTAGGAATGACCAATACTGTTCAAGCTGATCCGTTATTCGCCAATCCCGCTTCTGGAAATTTCCATATTCAAGGAGATTCTCCGGCGGTTGACCATTTTGTAGGCACTTTGGATTCCGATTTTGAAAATGATGCGAGACCACAAGGTGCAATGGATGATGCCGGAGCTGATGAGTTTAAAGATTTAATTTTTGCAGATGACTTTGAGCTTTAGAGGTGATTGTTTTAATTATTGAAAGAAAATATAATCAATTACAATTTTGAGTTATTGACACAATGTCTTCAGAAAATTCCAGAGAAAGCTTCGAGAAAGTAAAATTATGGTTCACAAAATTGGTGAACCATAATTCCGGCGAGCAATCCAAAGAAATTGACAACCTTTTAAAACGAGGCGTTCTCAATCAATCTCAGTCGGAATTACTAAAACAAATGCTCAATGCTGACAGCGAACCGGATTTAACAGAAAATATTCAATCTGTATCAAACAAAATAACTATAGATGAATCTATTGAAGATTCAGATTTATTAGAAAAACAAATCAATAAATATCGAGTCATTAAAGTTCTTGGTCAAGGAGGAATGGGGCAAGTTTATTTGGCGGAACGAAATGACGGAATGTTTGAACAAAAAGTCGCGCTTAAACTTCCAAACCATAATTTCAATGAAGAAATGAAACTCCGTTTTGAGAATGAACGTCAAATTCTCGCTCAATTGACTCATAACAATATCGCCCGATTATTGGATGGAGGAACAACTAAAGAAGGACGACCTTATCTGGCAATGGAATATATTGACGGTCAAACAATTGATCAATACTGTGTAAAAAGCATACCTGACCTCAACGCCAGAATTGAGTTGATTATTCAAACCTGCAAAGCCGTTACCTTTGCTCATCAAAATTTAATCCTCCATAGGGATTTAAAACCGGCAAATATCCTGGTAACTGAAGAAGGAATTGTAAAATTACTTGATTTTGGCATTGCAAAATTATTCAATCCCGAAGATGAAAGAAAGGCTAATCAAACCGCCACTCAAATCATGACCCGGAATTATGCAAGCCCGGAGCAAATTCAAGGCAAACCGGTCAGCACTCACAGTGATATGTTTTCACTTGCAGTGATTGCTTACGAACTCATCACCGGATTTCATCCTTATCAACATGAAACACAACTGGAAAGGGAACAAAAACTGGTTTCAGGAAAAGTCATGCGTGTGACTGAACGAACAGATTCCTCCAAAGCTGTTTTTCCGGAGTTATCAAAGATACAAACCGCAAAAATAAAAGGTGATTTGGAAAACATCTTGCTCAAAGCCTTATCAATTGAACCGGAAAAACGCTATACATCGGTTCAGGCTTTTGCTGATGATTTAAATAATTACTTGCAAAACAAACCTGTTTCAGCTCGTAAACCCAGCACGACATACGCTCTGACTAAACTGGTTCAAAGACATAAAATAACAACGATTGCTATCGTAATGATGTTGGTTTCACTAGCAATAGCTACTATTTTTTCGATTAATAAAGCAAACATCGCTGAATCACAGAAAAAAATTGCTGTCATCGAAAGTCAAAAATCGAAACAAATTTCAGACTTTTTACAAAATATATTTACCAGTGCCCAACCGACTGAAAACCAAAAAGAGGTGACCGTTGAGAATTTACTAGATACCGCAATTAAAGGTCTAAGAGAAGATTCAGAGTTACAACCGGAAAGCAAATATCAACTCATGAGTACTATTTTAAAAAGTTATCTTTCACTGGAAAAAATTGATAACTTTGAAAAGGCACTGAATGGAATTTATGAGCAATGCAGCCAAAAACTCTCTGAGAATGACAAGATTTGTTTAATGTTTCTATTATATAACGCACGACTGGAGCATGAAAAATCAAATGACACAAAGGCATTGGAAGTATATCAAAAAGTTGAAAAAATAGTACGAAGCGAACACAAATCTGATACCGAGTTCCTCGCCTCTGTTTTAATGGATCAATTTGCAACCTTGATTAATCTTGACTATCACGACGATGCAGAGATAAAAGTTCGCGAGGCTCTATCTTTATTTGAAAGTATTAACGAATACGAAGTCGCATCTTTACTTTCTGCTAAAATTGACATTGCTTTTTCATTACTTTTTAACGGCAAACAAGAAGCCGCCTTCTTGTATATCAATGAAATCGAACAATCTATCAACCAACATCAACTGGAGAAAACTCAACTCAATGGAGAGTGGTTGAACCTCAAAGGCGTTTATTACACCATAGCTAACCAACCATCTCAATCCATAAAATACAGACAAAATTCTGTCGATTTGGTGATGAGTCTTTTTCCCGATAAAAAACCCAAGGCATTTGGATTTCGATTACGAAACCTCGGAAGAGAGTATTTTTATGCCGGAGAACTTGAAAAGTCACTTGATGTTTATAACCAAGCAATAAAATACTATCTGAAAGAAAGCAATGGTAAAGAAAGTGAAGTGTTTGAAATTTATCTCTTCAAAACACTTGTTTTGCTTGCACAAAATCATATTCAAGAAGCAGAAAAAGAATATCAACTGGCAAAATCTAGTCTGTCAGAAAATATGAAATTAAATTCCAGAGAGAAGTGCCAAATGTATTTTATTGATGCTTATTTCGGGATAGAAGGAAACGTAAGTCAAGGTGAAATTCAAAAACTGATAAAAAAATACCAACCATGTACCCAAACGAAATCTTACAATTACTACAGTGCCTATCTTGAAATTTTGAATATCAACAATTCAATTCAATTAAAAGACTTTTCAACAGCTCAATCTTATCTAGATAAAGCATGGAAACTTTGGACAATTTATCCTGAAAACTATTTAGGAATAAAAACGCATGTCCAAATGTTACAAGAACAATTCGACAATAAAGTTGATTCAGATATCTGAGTATTCTCTCAATTGAGACTGCACAAAAGCTCTGGCAATTCTCAGCTCCCTCTTGATAGTGCTTTCTGAGGTGGAAAAACTTTCTGCCAGTTCAGGTAAAGTCAATCCTCCATAAAACTTCATCATCAGCATCTGTTCCAATCGAGAGTCTAACTCTGCTAGTTTTAGCATTGCATTATCAATATCCAGAACATGGTTAAACTCCATTGGTACCGAAGCGTCTTCATCATAAAGACTGGTTAGAGTGACTTTCTTGAGATCACCACCATGAATTTCACTGCTTTTTTTCCGTGCATAATCAATGACAAGTGAACGCATGATTTTCGACATGAGTGCGTAAAAATGACCTCTGGAGGAAAAGAAATCTTTTTTACTTTGATAAAACTTTAAAACAGACTCATTCACCAATGCACATGTATCCAATGTTTGGTGTCTTTTATTCCTATTCAGATTTGAGCGAGCAATTTTTACTAATTCAGCATAGACTTCGGGAGAAATTTCCAGATTTTCCTTTCCGTTTAATTGTTGAGTGAAATTGTCTTGCATAGCAATCTTTAAAAGTAGCCAATAAATTCTAATTCAGTAAAATCAGCTTGTCTATCTACAATTGCTAATTAATACCAACATCTCAGAACATACCGGAAAAATATTGTGATGCAATTATCAACTATTACAATTCACTGTTAATTTTTCAGTCATGTTTATATGCTAGAATAGCACTTTATGAATAATCAAATCACTCAAATTCTTGCCAGCAAGGTTAACAGCAAAGACACCTTGGATCGTGTTTTTCATTTGATGTACCCTGAAATAAAAAAGTTGGCAAATTCACAATTGGCCCGTTTAAATAGGGGACAAACTATCACACCCACAGTTTTGGTGAATGAGTGTTACATGAAGCTGGCAAAACCGGGAGAAATGTCTTTTGAAAACCGTAAACACTTCATTTGTACCGTTGCCAGATGTATGCGCCAGTTTTTGGTTGATAATGTGCGCAAAAATGTTCGTTTAAAAAGAGCCGGTGAAATCAGCCAAGAACCAATAACGCAAGTAATGGGTGATAGCGATATCAATTTTAGACTTTTAGAAATTGACGAAATTATTTCTAAACTTCATTTGATTGATGAAGAAATGGCAGAACTTGCTGAATTGAGATTTTTTTCCGGTCACAGCTTGCAAGAAATTGCTGATATTAACGAAGTTTCCAAAAGGACTATAATCAGAAAATGGAACATGACCAAGTCTTTTATCATCACACTTTCCAATGATTTGAAAAAAGATGAACAGTAGCGATTCTTTGCAACACTGGAAGAAAGCCAGAGAACTTTTTGAACAATACATAGACCTCCCAAAAGATGAAGCTGTTTTACAGATAACAAATGACACTTCGATAGAGGACATTGTCAAGCCGATATTAATCAACTTGGTTCAATCACAAAGCGATGAAGATACCTTAATAAACGAACCTGATTTGGTTTTTTTTCAGGTCGCTGGAGAAGGATCAGAGGATTTAAGCGGAAAAAATATTGAGGAATATCACCTTATAAACCGAATCGGGCAAGGTGGAATGTCAAATGTTTACAAGGCGAAACGACGCAATAGTGATATTCAAAAGTATGTGGCGTTAAAACTTCTGACCATTGTTGAGGGCGATATTTCTGATTCTCTGAGAGGTATGTTTGAAAGAGAACAAATCACTCTTTCCAAGCTCAATCATCCAAATATAATATCTTTTCACCACGGCGGGATTAGTAAAAATGGTATCCCTTTTTTGGTCATGGACTACATTGAAAATGCCCAAACTATCAGCCAATATGTTTCTGATAAAAAGCTATCAGAAAAGCATATTCTAAGGCTTATTATCAAAGTGGCTCAGGCGGTTGATTATGCCCATCAGAACTTAATCACTCATAAAGATATTAAACCCAATAATATTTTAATAGATTCAATGGGAAATCCCAAAGTGGTCGATTTTGGTATTGCATCCTTCGAACAACTGGATGATTCGGAAGACTCAGCATATACAAATAAAATTTTTACTCCCGACTATGCTTCACCGGAACAAATCAATCATGAAAATATAACGTCTAATACCGATGTTTTTTCATTGGCAATAACATTACTTGAGCTATTATCCGGAAATCAGAAACTATCAAACTCCGATTGTATTGACCAACAACAAAAATTCGACTCAAATATTTTTGAGAGAAAAACAACGCAAACATTGAAAAAACTGGGACTTAAAAAAGATCTCAGTTTGATTTTACAAAAAGCACTAAAGGTTGATAGTCGTAAAAGATATTCATCAATGGCGATGTTTGCTAATGATTTGAATGCTTATCTGGAATTACGCCCTGTATCTGTTCGCAAACAAAGTAGTTTCTATATTTTGACTAAGTCAATTGCCAGAAATCCGCTTTTAAGTTTTGTAGCTACAACTTTAATCTTTTCATTAATCATCGGTATCAAAGTCATTGTTGAGGAAAAAAATAAAGCTCAACAAGAGGCACTCAAGGCCAATCAAGTGACTAATTTTTTGATTGACTCTATTCAAATGAACGACCCGGACATCACTAAAGGTAAAGAAATTTCTGTAAAAGAACTTTTAATGAATGCCAAAGTTAAAATTCAGGAAACTTCGTTTAATGATTCTGAGTTGAGCTCGGCTCTTGAACAAACCATTGGCTCTGCTTTATCAAAAATCGGACAATATAGTGAAGCCGAAAAATTATTAAGCAACTCTATAACTAGTGACTCGAGCAATTTTTCTGCACGATTAGAGTTGATTCGACTTTACCTGGAGCAACATGAATATCAGAAAGCCGAATCCGAATTGCTGTTTTTAAAAGCAAAAATCTCGAATCTGCAAGTCAGTGAAAAGATTCTATTCGCTCAACTGGACTCCTTATTATCTTACAAACAAGGAAATTTTGAAGAAGCAATTACAAAGCTGAATACTGTTATTGACAATAACTCCGCGACTCTCAAAGATAAAATCTCCAGCCGACTGATTCTTGCAGAAATTTATGATGAATCCGGAAAAACAATCAAAGCTGTTGAAATCCTGAAAAAAGCTCTTGAAGAAAGCAATGATGCAAACACAGAAGTTTCTACAACTAGCACTAACATTTTATACAAACTGGCAGCTGCTTATGGGAATATGAGCCCCTTGCCGGAAAAAGAGTTGCATCGTATTCACAATAAAACGATAGAAATTCAAAAACAGATTTATGGCGAAAACCATCCACTAGTTGCAAAAACCTACCTCAATTATGGTTTCTTTCTTCGCGTTTCCGGACAGATTGAACAAGCTCGAGAGTATGCTGAAAAGGCTCGAAAAATTGCTGTTTCCAATTTTGGTGAACAACACATGCTGACTGCACACATTGATTTACTGATGTCACAGTTGAGTTTTTTAAATGATGAAATGGAACAAGCGATTGAGGAATTGGAAAATGTGGTTAAAAACTATGAACTCCATTATGGAGTTGATCATTTTGAAACCAATCAGGTAAAAACCACACTTGCGGGTTATTACATGAAAGCCAATCAGGGAAACAAAGCTCTGCAAATGCTATTACCATTGTATGAATTGCAAAAACAACAATTTGGTGAGGATAATAAAGCAACAATCTATGCTCGAATGAATATTCTCAAAGCCTATAATCTGACAAGAGACTATTCCAAAGCTGTTCAGGAAGGTGAGGAGTTATTAGTTTTAAGCCAAAATAGCTTGGGTGATGAACACATACTTACAATCGGCGTAAAATTAACTTTGGCAGAAAGTTATTTATTCAACAGTCAAAAAAAGGAAGCGATTGTAATGTGTAATCATCTTCTGGAAATTGAATTAATTCAGAACAATAGTCGTTATAAGGAAAAAGTGCTGAGCCTGCAACAACAGGCTCAGGAAGAATAATTATCTGCGTGTTAAGTGAAAAACAGCTCTTAACATTCTGCGAATGGGGTCCGGTAAGTCTGCCACATCGAATGATTCATCATTGACATTGACAGTTCCGGAGATTTGCGGTTCTTCACCTTCTTGGACAATCACCTGCAAACCTTCAAAACTCAAATTCACTGAGTTATCAGGATTCGAGAAAACCAAATTACCATCTGATGATGTTGTTAAACCTTCTTCACCTCTTTCAATCACTTTTGAAAGAGTTCCTGAGATAGTAACATCGCCATTATCAGGCATTGGATGGAAACTTGAAAACTCTGTCAACTCTGTTCCTGTGAATTCCATATCTTCTCTGCGTCCGCTGTTAGTGACCGTATATGACCCCTGAAAGTCATCGACAATCGTCGTCATACGAGTGATATCGAATCCCGCTTGGGAGGTTCCGAAAAATGTAAAAACTGCAAAAAGTGCAACGATGAATTTGTAATAGATTTTTTTCATTATTATCTCCAAATATTGATTAAGCAAGAAACCATGGTTTCCTAACCTAACGCAAAGGTGTTAAATCGGTTTACAATTTGTTGAAGTTTTAGCCGAAGATTTGTTTGATAATCCAGGCAGGTCCAACTAGTAAAAACTGTAAATCTTTGAAAAAAGAGGGTTTTTTACCTTCAATCTGATGTCCGATAAATTGGAAAATCCATGCAACAACAAAGAGTATCAAAGCTATTTCCAGAAGTGGTAAGCCTCGTTTTTCCACAAATGCAGTCAGCAACAGACATAAAATGGTGAAGACAATCATTTGAATGGCAACTTTCAAATCTTTGGCAAGATAATAAAAACTCAGTAATACCGAGGTCACTAAAGCGAGATTTTCAACATATGGAATTTTAACCAACCATAACATGGCGACAATCGTCCAAAAAATAACCGGAACACAAATAAAGTGAATGATTTTGTTGGTTTTATTTTGATGGCTGGATGCGTATTCTTGCAGAAGTTGTTGCATGGTTTGACTGCTACTCATATAAATTCTCTCCCGGTAATCAGCTGAAAAGCCTCGCGATATTTATTTGCCGTTGCATCGATAATATCAGCAGGAACATGCGGACCCGGAGGTGTTTTATCCCAATCCAAGGTTTCCAGATAGTCCCTGATAAACTGTTTATCATAACTTTCAGGACTAGTTCCGACTTTGTAATTTTCCAGATTCCAGAAACGCGATGAATCCGGGGTCAATATCTCATCCATCAATACCAAGTTATCATTTTCATCCAAACCAAACTCAAATTTGGTGTCAGCAATAATTATACCCTTCGATAAAGCATGTGCTGATGCCATCTGATACAATTTGATGGAAACATCTCTGACCTGTTTCGCTAAATTCTCGCCAACAAGATCAATCATTTTCTGAAACGAAATGTTCTCATCGTGATCACCGACGGCTGCTTTTGAAGAAGGTGTAAAAATCGGTTCCGGCAATTCTTCAGCTTGCTTGAGGTTTTCAGGTAGCTGAATGCCACAAATCTCACCGGTCTTTTGATAATCATTCCAACCCGAACCAATGATATATCCTCTGACAATTGCCTCAACAGGCAAGGCTTTGAGTTTTTTCACCACAACCGAGCGAGCCTGCAAATCATTATCAGCGTTTTCAATCACATCTTTAACTGATGCTCCTGTTAAGTGATTGCTGATAAGATTCTTAGACATATCAAACCAAAAATTGGAAATTTGTGTGAGTAACTGACCTTTCTGAGGAATGATATCAGGCAATACCACATCGAAAGCACTCAACCGGTCACTAGCAACCATAAGCAAAGTTTTTTCGTCAACCTGATAAACATCACGAACTTTGCCTTTATGAATCAGAGGAAGATTTATCATACAACTGGTATTATTTTACAACAGAAGAAATGTAGCATATTTCGATATATTTGTCTAAAACTTCTAATATTACTTCGCCGCCACCCAATAAAGTAACCAAACTAGGGAACCCCGGTATTCCAGTCCGCGGCAACCTTCGATGCTCAAAATACTCGGCCCTCATAAACGCACTGCATTCAAAAACAAACAAATCTCTTCGGGATTCGCAGTGTTTGTTGTGATGATGCTTTGAAAGCCAAGTTCTTTAGCATATTCAGTAATACGAACGGAGGCAGAGATGATGGTTTGATGCTGGAATTTATTCCATAGTTTTTCTGAGACCATCTTTTTAAGATGTGCGAGTGTTGTGGTGCTGGTTGCGAGTATCAATAAGTCTTTACTGTTCTGGATTTCCTGTATTACATCTGGATCAACAGTTGGAGTTTGTCTTTGATAGACATTGATTTGGGTGAGTTTAATTTTATTTGATTCACAATAATTTTGGATTTCATCACGGCCGGATTTACCGGTGATTAAAGCGAGACTCGATGTTTTCTTGAAACCTTTTATGAGCTCAATAGCACCTTCGGAGTTGTGTTTCTCCGGAACCCAGATATCCCCTGAGTAATATTGTTCAAGAATTTCAGTAGTTTTATTGCCTACGGCAATGACTGTGGCATTTTTTGAAATTTTCCAGTTTGGTTGTATTTTAAAAGCATGAATAACGGCATTCTGACTGGTAAAAACAAATACATCTGAGTGTGATGTTTCGATAATTTGTTTTCTTACAAAATCTGTATCTGAAACAGTTACGATTTCCAGACAAGGGAAATTGATAACTTGAAAACCGTTTTTTTCAAAAATTTCCTGAGTGTGTTTTTGCTGTTCAACAGCACGGGTGTTGAGGATTGTTTTAGTCATTTCCCAAGTCGAGAATCGCTTTTGCGCCATCTGCCAGAAGTTGTCGTCCGACATTTCTGCCTAAATCTTGGGAATTATCG